>JAUYEQ010000610.1 GCA_030691295.1 Bacteroidota bacterium | reverse complement strand
ATTTTATTTGTTACAAGAAATTTTTCGTTTTTGCCTGATTCGAATGATTTTTTAATTTTACCTCAAAATTTTTTATAAATGAAATTCGACGACCTCATTACCAGCCGTTTCTCTGCCAGATCGTACACCAGCGAAAAAGTTGACAGAAGCATTGTTCTTGAAATTCTGGAAGCCGCACGAATGGCGCCTTCAGCGGTGAATTTCCAACCCTGGCATTTTATAGTGATTACCGAAAAGGAAGATTTAAACTCGATTCACGAAGTTTATCACCGAAGCTGGTTCAAAGAAGCCCCTGTTTGCATTGTAGTTTGTGCCAACCATTCACAATCGTGGAAACGGAAATCGGACGGAAAAGATTTTGCAGATGTAGATGCAGCCATCACCATTGATCATTTGGTTTTAAAAGCTACTGAGCTTTGACTTGGAACTTGCTGGATTTGTAATTTCGATGTTGAACTTGCCCGTCAGAAACTGGAACTACCTGTTCATATTGAGCCAATTGCCATAATTCCAATTGGTTATACAACATCGGTGGCCCCGGTAAAAATCAGAAAAGATTTGTCACAGTTGGTTCACTGGGGCAAATTTCACACAGAATAAACCTGATAAAGCTTCTAAAAGGAAAATACTTGGCAGAGTGACTTCTGTTTCAGATTATAAAACCTATTTTTACTGACTTTCAAATGAAGACATGGTAAAAAAAATATTCATTGGCTTTTTGGCTTTGCTGATGGCTCAGTTGGTTTATTCACAAAAGAATGCGAAGCCGATTATTTCCTCGCAAAATTTCAGCAGTAAAACTGAATTGTGGGAATCAGTCGGTCATGGCATCCTGAATTTCGAGGCAGATGTGATGTATATTTACGGAAAGTTGTTCGTCACCGATTTAATGCCTGACAGCGCCAACCACAACTTACCTACCCTTACCGATGCTTATTTGTATCCCCTTTTCAATCAGTATAAAAAAAACAACGGCGAAATTATTCCGGGGTATAAAGGAGATATTTACCTGATTTTGAACATTTCAAGCCAGCCCATTCAGGTTTACAAACAACTGGCTGCCGAAATGCGCCCGTTTACTGATATGCTTACTTTCGAGCTCGCCGGAGTAAAACATCCGGGCAAACTCCGAATCCTTATAAAAGACAATGGTCAGCTCGACCAAATAAATAGCATCAAGCCAAGTTTTCTGGGAATGGTGGGTAGTATGGCCGATATCGAAAAAAAAGCTGATCCGAATACAATGCCATTAATTGAAATTGATTTTAGCGAAATAACCAGTTGGAAAGGAACCGGGAACATTCCTTTCGAAGATTTTCAGAAATTCAAAGATGTGGTTGCTAAGGTGCATGCTCAAAACAAAAAGATAAGTTTCCGCAATTGCCCTACTTATAAAGCGGTTGCTGATGTTATACAAACTTCAAAAGCCGATTTTGTCAGCACTCCTGAAGCCACTAAAATGGCCGGATTTTTTGTAACTGCAAAATAGGTTTTAATGGTTGCTCAAGCGTTTGCCCAACTCTGCAGTCAACTCGTAAAGTGAAGAACAAACAAGTTTTTCCGTTAAATCTATTTCAATCTCCCAAACCATGTTTTTTTCTTCTGAAGGAATATTTATTACAACCAGAGGATCAGTTTCAGTATAAACCAGGCCTATTCGCTGCAAAGCCCTGCATGTCCAGTTAAATATTTTGCTTTCAGCACCCTTCAAAGTATAAGTTCCAATCACATTTTTCCGAAGCATAAAATCTCCCGATTCACCATTGAAATAAACCTTGTCGGAATGAAACATCTGATCGAAGTTTCCGGCAAGGATTAAATCTTCAGGAGCGCCTTCAACCACCTTATTGTCAAGCATTAACCATATTTTATCAACTTCAGAAGTAGAAATGTTCAGATCGTGCGTTGAAAACAAAACAGTCTTGTTTTCAGTCTTCACAAAGTTGTGCAACAGGTGGATAATTTCGTATTTGTTCCTGATATCCAGAAAGGCGGTTGGTTCGTCCAATATTATGAGCGGTGTATCCTGAACAAGTGTCCGGGCAATCATCGCGCGCTGCCGCTCTCCATCGCTGATCTGATCAATCATTCGGTCTTCATAACCTGCCAGTCCGACCTGCTGAATAGCTCGTTTGATGATGCGGTTATCGTCGTCCGTCAGGGTTCCCATCAAATTGGTGTACGGATATCGGCCCATTGCCAGAAGTTCCCAGACACGCAGGTTTTGTACGCGAATGGCTTCAGTAGAAACAAAACTCAGCACCCGCGCCAATTCCTTGATGCTGAAACTGTCCAATTTTCGGTCGTTAAAAAGTATTTCGCCGCCCAATGATTTCTGAAACCCGGTCAGTGTGCGCAGCAAAGTACTTTTGCCAATTCCGTTACTGCCAATTAATGCAATTAATTCTCCGGAATGTGCATTCACATTGATTCCTTCTTTGATGGCAACAAAGCTTTTTCCCTTCTTGTATCCCACAGAAAGGTTTCGTACCGTAATATTTACTTGTTGGTTGCTCATCAGACCGAAGAAAATTTTCTGTTTTTTAAAATAATCCAGATAATTACAGGAATTCCGACCAGCGCAGTAACCGAGTTAATTGGCAAAGTACTTTCGTAGCCGGGCATTTGCGAAACAATGTCGCTTAAAAGCATTACAATTGAACCTAGCAGTAAACTGGAAGGAATCAGTATTTTATGGCGGGCTGTTTTGAAAAGCAAACGGCCAATGTGTGGCACTGCAATTCCGATAAATCCAATGGGGCCGCAAAAAGCAGTGATACTGCCGGCCAGAATGCTGGTGCTGGTAAATACCAGAAAACGGGCATTACGAACCCGTAATCCCATACTTTTCGCATATTGTTCGCCCAACAACATCACGTCGAGCGACTTAATACTGAAAAAGCTCAAAAACAATCCAATAACAACTGATGGAATCAAAACATTCAGTTGCGACTTTGTCACACTTCCCAAACTACCCATTGTCCAGATAACGAACGATTTAAGCATTGATTCATTGCTGAAATACTGAAGAATATTTACCAAAGCGCCCGAAGCGCTTCCGAATAACATACCAAGAATCAGAATGGTGAGAATATCTTTGATGCGGATTGAAACCGCCAGAATCAGAAACAGTACTAGCGCGGACCCCAGCCAGGCTACTATTACCAAAGCCCACGAGCCGCTAATGGTAAAAAGTCCAAGTGTAAATACGGACGAAAATCCCAAAACTAAAATAGCAACACCCAAACTTGCACCGGCGCTGATCCCCAAAACAAAAGGACCTGCAAGTGGATTTCTGAAAATTGTTTGCATTTGCAAACCGCTTATTGACAAAGCCATACCTGCCATCACTGCTGTGATTGCTTTAGGTAACCGAAAGTCGAGAACAATGCTTCTAATTTCAGGATTGACATCTCCGGTTCCTGTAAGAACCTGTAAAATGGTTTTAAACGGAATCAGCAGCGAACCGAAAAATATGTCGAGAATAAATAGCAGAATGGCAAGCAGTCCAAGCATTCCGAACAGCAAAAAATCTCTCGATATCAGCAGGTTTTTCAGCATCAGTTCAGTTTTTGGTAATAGTGAAAAGCACTGTCCGACTTGATTTCGGGATGAAAAATATGAATCAGGTCGCGCAATAATTCCTGCGGATTGGCTGCTCCGGTTTCCCAAACTTCGTTGCCGCCGGTCGGATTCATTTGCTTGTTGTCGTTATAAACCATCTTCTTTTGCAATGCCGGAATTATCTTAAACCTTTCATCGCTTTCCAGAATATCCTGAATGCTGTTTGTCTGGCCTGTATTGATCCACAAATCGGCATGGGTGGCCTTCATAATGGCATTTTCAAGCGAAACAACGAAACTCTCACGACTCGGATTATCTTTCCATATATAATCACCTCCGGCATCGGCAATCAGGTTGGCCATGTATGATTTTCCTCCCGGAACCCACCAATTATCCTTATAGGGCAAACCGGAAAGGATGAGTGGTTTGTGATTGCTTAAAGAAACCAATGCTTTCATACTATCATACTCCATAACAATCTCATTAAATACCTGTTGTGCGTGATCATTTTGATTATAAAATGAACCCATAAAAAGCAACCATTCTGCCCTGCCGAGGGGTGTTTCTTCAAGGTATTCGGCATTAATTACAACCGGAATATTCAAATCTTTCATCTTTGAAAGATGGGCGGCTACATCTGCACCAATACCGTAAGCCATCACCAAATCAGGTTTCAATTGCAGTAAAAGTTCGTAGTTCAGGTTTTGATCGTAACCAACGTCGTGCACCAAACCTTCCTCAATGCCTTTTCTAACAATGGGATTTGAAACAAAGTCTTTTCCTGAAACTCCAATTATTGTGGACTCCAATCCCAATTTCTGGATGAATCCAATGTGGGTCGTTGACAGAACGACCACTTTTTCAACCGGCGTTCGGATAATTGCGCGACTGGCCAAAGAATCAGGAATGGCAATACTTTTTGGAATCAGGTAATAGGAATAAATGAAATTCCGGGCATTCTCCCATGGATTAAAAACATCCAGCCTCGTAATCTCCCCCATTTTGACGATGTGAAATCCGTGGGCAAATTGATTTGAATCCGGCTTGATCTGCTTAGGTGGTTGATTACCACATGAAAACAAGACTAAAATGAGCGTAAAAAGTAAAAGTATATTGATTTTCATGTTGAATTGAAAAGTGCAAAATTAAGGGATATATGCAATTTTACCCACTATTGTCTGGCCACCAGCTTCAATATGAACAAAATAAAGTCCGGGTCTTTTACCTGAAAAATTCAGTATCAGTTCATTAGGGCCATTTTGAATGCACGAAATATTTTGCAATTTACCAAGCAAATCATAAACAGTCACATCTTCCGGGCAGTCGATTTCATCAGCAGTTTTAACAGTCAAATTCATATTACCTTTGAGCGGATTTGGGTAAAATATAGCTTTTGTGTCTTTATCCAATATAACTGAATCAACCGATAAAGTATCAATATTGCAGGCAATTAGCTCTGCTAGTAAGGCGGAACCATCGCCAATAATATTTTGTGAATTATAAGCCATCCAGCCAGTCTGATTTTTCAGGAAAAAACTATTTGTGGTATCTGATTTTCGGTTGGCCATATAAACTGCCAAAGTATCGCCTTCGTTTAATTCGCCAATATTGTAAGAAATAAAGAACTTGCCATTGGTTTTTACAGGGTTCTGAAACTTCAAATAATTCATTCCATCAACCCAGAATTTTTTAATGTCGTATTTCTCAGAATACAACAGTGTTTCCGGCAACTCATTTCCTTCGTGAACCTGAACATTAATTAATGATTGTGTAAACAATGGATTGGTTTTTACCTTGGCAATTCCTAGCGTTATCCCCTGAACTTCACAACTGTTAGCAAAAGTATATCGCTCCGCGAAATCAGTGAAACCTGCAAGGTTTGAACCGCTGAAATATCCTTTTTTTGTGATTCCGGTTGTAATCTGAATGGCGGCATAACTGTCACTATTCTTTATATTGGTGAAAGGTTTGCAAAGGGTAGTTCCGGCATCTGGCGCTAAACCATCCAGCTCCTGCACGTTTGAATTTACCGGATCAAGCCATACTTTTAACTGTTTGGTTGGTTCTTTTCTGTAATCCCAGGCCAAAGAAAATTTTTCAAAGAAATCATTTGTTGGCACCTGACAAGTTGCTGGCCCGCCAATTAATGTGCCTATTACTTGTTTATTCTGGTCAAACAAAGGCCCTCCGGAAGAACCACTTTCGGTCACGCCATAGTCCCAGCGTAAAATCTTCCAGCATCCTCTGGCCACATAACTTGAATTAAATGTTGCAGTCTGTGCGATATCTTTGTCAATCGCAATCTTTTTAATATCGCCCAATGGATGATGAATACTCAATGACGAGGACGGTGCCTGCGTCTTTCGGTTCCAGCCGGCAAAATAAGGCCGGTAAGTATAAGGCACTGGGTTATTGAGCTGCACCAATGCAAAATCAAGACTGTCAAACGAGGCTTTTAAGCTGCTTCCTGATAACGAACGGCTCACATCACTATCAATGGAAACGCAGGATGGCGCTTCGTAATTGAAAAGAAATACCGATAAACTTGCATTTCTTTCGTTGTTGATGCAATGATTGGCTGTTAACAAATATGGTATTCTATCAAGCGAAGTATTGTTCAGGAGTGTTCCGGTGCAAATCTCGATACCAGCTATGATTATCCGGCAAACAGCATCCCTGATTTCTTCGGTTCCATCAGCAACATCGCAATTCACATTTACATTACATGCACCAGATATTCCAAGTGGACGGTGGGTTCCGGAGGCAGTAACCCCGATAAAATCATGTGAAACCCTTGAAATTTCGATTTCCCCTGGGAATGACGCTCCTTTGGGTTCTTCGTATTGAATAATCAATTCGTCATCAGCCAATGGTTCAACTGCAAGTACCTGACTGATTGAATTATTTATCGAAGTATATGCTCCCTTTATTTCGCCATTATTGGCGCCAATCAGGAAAAGACGGGCATTTTCGGGCAATTTGAAACGACCAAAAATCACGTTTAACGAATATGCACCTGTCGATCTGATTCTCAATTGCCAAACATTCAACTCATTATCAGAATACCACTTTCCTGAATTTTTCAGGTTAAACGAAACATCAAAAGGATGAGCAAACTGAAATGGTTTGAGCTTTGGTTCATTGGAATCGGCAATGCGCTGGGACTTTTGAAGCTTTAAATTATCGACAGAAGGTAAAATGATCAAATCGTCCGCAAAAACTGATTTAAGTTTTTCGATGCGAACAGGCGTTCCACCTTGCGAGATTTGTCCTTTTACCATTACGGGAAAAAGGATCAGAAGAAATAGGAAGGTGGTTATAGTTTTAAATAAAATCATTTTCTGAAACCATTGAATTTCAAAAATAAGATAAATTATCTTATTGGATTCAAATTGTTTCAAATTCAATTAAATTTGGTTTTTTAACCTCCGTTTTATGCATGAAATTGACATCCACACTCATCAGGTAAAAAGTGAAGTTTCTATCCGGATACTGAATATTTTTGCACAGGATTTACCTTTTCTGAATGATAAATCATACTACTCCGCAGGATTTCACCCATGGCATATTGGGCTGGTAGATCCGGAAAAATGTTTGGAATCAATTGAACTTGCAACGAGCCAAAGAAACATGCTTGCAGTTGGCGAATGCGGCCTCGACCTATCGGTGTCGATTGACTTCGCAATGCAGGAATTCTATTTCAGAAAACAGACAGAGATTGCCCAAAAACATTCGAAACCGCTGATTATTCATTGTGTACGGGCATTTTCGGAGCTAATGAAAATCAAGAAGGAAACAAAATCAGATATTCCATGGATTATACATGGTTTTCATGGCAATCAGCAAACAGCATTGCAACTTATGAAGCACAATTTTTACTTTTCTATTGGCAAAAGTTTGCTCTCCGATCAACGCAAAAAGGATATTTTGAAACTGCTTCCTGCTGATCGGCTGTTTCTGGAAACCGATGACGGAAATACCTCAATCAGCGAGATCTATTCACTGGCCGCACAAATGTTAAATATCAGTCACGAAGATTTCGCTGCCACAGTTCTCGAAAATTTCAAACGCCTGTTTGGGTCTGAAAAGCTGCCAATATTGATATAACCTGATTTTTTTTGAACATTTTCTAAATAGTTTTGTCTATTTGCTAAAACTGTTTATGTTTGCACTCAATAAAATCAGGTTATAAAAAATGAATTATTCAGCAAAATATAGCTCTTACTGCGCATTCTCCTCCAGAGCTTGCAATGATTTTATGATGTCTGCCATGCCTATGATAATGCGCTAGCCTTCAGGCGGTGTGATTGTGCATGTTGTTTGAAGGCTTCCATCCGATTAAAGAATTTACCCTAATTTTCATTTTTCAAACTTTTATCATGTCAAATTGTGTCGTACGATTTGGCGGAAACAGCTTATCCGAATTCCATGTATTGGAAGCATTCGCCAATCTTTTGAGTGCATCAGGAAAAAAAGCCGTTGTGGTAGTTTCCGCTATACCAGAAATACAACAGAGTATCGAGCAGGGAATCAATCTGTTAATAAACAATGCCGCATCTTCTGCACTAATTATGCAGCAGATCAATGATTCAGTCCAGCAGAAATTAAATGTATTTCAGGAATCAGAATTGAATGAATTGCTAAAATCAGAATTAAATGCCCTGCACAATCTACTGAAAGGCATTGAATTTACCGGTGATTTTTCTGTAATACTGAAAGATCAGGTTGTTAGTTTTTCGGAAAGGATTACTGCGGCAGTTTTGCAATTATTTTTATCGAAGAACCAACTTCAATCAACAATTATTTACCCTGAAAATCTGGGACTTATTGTCACAGAAGAATATGGGAATGCAACCATTTTATACAGGGAGTCGCCCAATGTAAAAAACTCATTATCAGGAGGAATAAATTTAATTCCCGGATCATATGGAATTACCAAAAGCGGCAAAATTGCACGGGTAGGTAAAAATTCTGCTGATTATACTGCCGCCGGAATTACCCGTTTAATTGATGCGGATTCGCTGCAACTTTGGGAACTCGACAAGGAATTCAAAACATGCGACTCTGATTCGGTGATTGATGCACAGCTGATTCCCCGCCTGACTTATTCTGAAGCTTCTGAATTGTCTTATTTCAGCGAACTTTCAATTCATCCCCGAATTGTTGAGCCACTTATCAGCAGGCACATTCCAATTCAGGTTTTCAGGTTGGTCAATAACGGCAAGGAATTGACAACGATCATTAATTCTGAATCGTTTGTAACGCCCAATGTGGTGAAAAGCGTGGTACATATCAATGAAATTGCAGTATTGAAACTAAATGGTCCGGGAGTTGGTTTTAAACCGGGAATCCTTGCCAAAGTAACAACCGCATTTCATAACTCCGGAATAAATATTCGATCTGTAATTACCTCACAGGTAAGCATTAATATTATCCTGAACAAAAATGAAATTACCCGGGCCAGAAAGATTTGCAAAGAATTACCGTTGAGTTCGGTAAGCGAAATTATCATTGAAGACAAAGTTTCCCTCATAGCAGTGGTTGGTCATGGAATGCAGCAGCACCACGGTGTATCGGCCAAGTTATTTACAGCCGTTGCCCAACACAAAATAAACGTACTGCTCAGTGGCTCCGGGGCTTCTGATCTTGTCAGCTATTTAATTGTTGATCAGAAACACACGCAGAAAGCCATCAAAGAAATTCATCAGATTTTTTTTAATTAGATTTTTAACCCTTAAAATAAATTACAATGACTGAAAGAAAATTACATTTCGAAACGCTGCAGCTACATGCAGGACAACAGGTTGACCCTACTACAAATTCCAGGGCAGTTCCAATTTATCAGACATCGTCGTATGCTTTCAATAATGCTGAGCATGCTTCCAATCTTTTTGCGTTGAAAGAATTCGGGAATATTTATACCCGGATCATGAACCCGACTACTGATGTTTTTGAGCAGCGAATAGCAGCGCTTGAAGGTGGAGTTGCCGCACTGGGTGTGGCTTCCGGCCATTCTGCGCAGTTTTTGACCTTCACAAACATCATGGGCATTGGCGATAATTTTGTGAGTTCTCCTTTTCTGTATGGCGGATCATACAATCAGTTTACCGTAACCTTCAAAAAGCTGGGTATCGAAGCCAGATTAGCTGAAGACCTTACTGTTGAAGCATTTGAGAAACTCATTGACGAGAATACCAAAGCCATTTATCTGGAAACCATTGGAAACCCAGGTTTTGTGGTTCCCGACTTTGACGCTTTCGGTGCGTTGGCAAAAAAATATGATATTCCATTCATTGTTGACAATACATTTGGTGCAGCCGGATATTTGGTTCGTCCGATTGAGCACGGCGCAAATATTGTGGTTGAATCGGCTACAAAATGGATCGGTGGCCATGGGACTACCATAGGCGGAGTGATCGTTGATGCAGGAAATTTCAATTGGGGCAATGGCAAATTCCCCGGTTTTACTGAACCATCAGAAGGATATCACGGCTTGAAATACTGGGATATTTTCAACTTTGACGGCCCGTTTGGCAACATTGCTTTTATCATCAAAGCGCGTGTTGAAGGTTTGCGCGATATCGGACCTTCGCAGAGTCCTTTTAATTCATTCCTTTTGCTTCAGGGACTCGAAACCTTGTCGCTTCGCATGGAACGCCACATTCAGAACAC
>JAUYEQ010000603.1 GCA_030691295.1 Bacteroidota bacterium | reverse complement strand
AACTGTTTCAATTCTGCGACCTTGTTCATCGTATTTATAAACTGTAATCGCTACTCCGTCACCCGGATTATTGGCGATATTTTTGTCTTTGTCCATAGAAATTCGTTTTACCAATGCTCCATGTTCGTCATACTCCGATTTGATAATTGGCAAACTTTTTCCGCCCAATAATTCATCATCCTGATCGAACTGAGTTGTTTCAATCGTGTAGCCATTTTCGTCAACTACATTCGTCCGTTTTGCCCAGCCCCAATATAAATTAGAAAGTTGTCCGGCCGTATTGTGAACCGAAAAATTCAGTAAATCACCGTCAGTATTGTTTTCGAACAAGAAATATGAAACGCCAATATCTCCGCAATTTTCAGCAGTACAATTGTATAAAGTATCAGCCTGATAATTGGCCATTCGGGTAACATACCCATTTTCATCGTAGATAAAGCGAAGTTCGTAGAAAGGGCAAAATTCATTCATAACAACACTTTCGCCAGCCAGATTGAACCGTACTTCCTGAAGCATTCCGTCAGGAAGCTTTTTCCACTCGAAATTATGAACCTTATTTCTGTTTTCTATGGGAGATCCATTTTCATCTAAAAAACGGAGAGCAATCCGCATTCCTGAATCATTGAGCGTGTATTCAAATACCGACGCTCCACCATTTTTTGTTGGTTCACCTTTTTCATTAAAAAAATGTTTGATCTGTTTATCGCCTTCATAAGTAAAGGCAATTTTTGCAGCCCCCATCGATGAATAATCCAGCAAAACGTCGTTCCGATTGTATTCAATCGAAGCCAACTGACCGTTTTCGTTGGTTGTAAACTTGTAATTATTAATTGTTTTTGCTTCTTTCGCAGTGATCGGATGTGTACCTCTTTCATTATCCCAGGGTGTTTCGCTGAACAGAATAGCCCTGTAATATTTTACATTACTTTCGGCTTTAGTTTTTGCCGGTTTTTGGTTACATGCACTGAATAGCAATGCAATTAGCGCTAATAAAATAAATCTGTTGAATTTCATTTTTACTGTATTTATGATTATTAATTCTTATCGTATTACGTCAAAGAAACACCAGCTTTTAAATAATGTTTAAATTGCATTTTGCACATAAAAATTTTTGCCCGATTAAACAGGGAACCAACCAGCTAAATATTACGTATGTACTAAAAAAAAATGAAACACATCCTTATCACCTGCATGATTTTTTTAGCCACATTTTGTGCATTCGCTCAGGAAAAAATGCTTCCTCCGGAATTAAAGTACCGAAATTCGATTAATTCATACATTGGATTGATTGAACTCAATTTTAACTACGAACGAAATCTCCTGCTACGTGCTCATTCCTACACTAATATCAGAGCTGGTTTTGGCTATTGGACAAATTTGCAATTAGAAGGAACCTGTATTGAAGCTGTCGCTGTCCATGTTTTAGGCAGAAAGGATTCACATCCTGAATTTAATCTTGGTGTTAAATATATTATTGACAAAGCTGGAGAAGACAATGCCGCTGTACCTCTTGTATATGCTGGTTACCGTTTTGAGCAACCTGAAGGTCGAATTATTTTCAGGTTTGGACTTACATTTCCATCCATTTTCAATTTAGGTTTGGGATGGAAGTTTTAGTCACAAAAAAAGCCTCACATTTCTGTGAAGCTTTTTTTGCGGTGCGGATCCCGAGCAATAGGGAAACCCGCGAACCACGGTGTCACTGGTATGAAAATTCAAATAGTTTCCAAAGGTTTTTTGTATAGTCCCTCTAAGGAGAATCATTATTAAGAGATTGGTTTGACCAGTCATAAAAAATCAGGGCTCCAATTCAATTGAAACCCTGACTTTTATTTTAAATTAACTTGATGTTTACCAAATCAAATCCGAATTCAGCAAACTCTCCGGATTCAGGTTGTTCTTTTCAATGTCCTTAAAATGCTTGTAAGTTCCAACTTTCAACTCGTAGGTGGCAGCTTCGTCGCAAACAATCATTCCGCGCGGGTGCAATTGCAGCGCGCTGATGGTCCACATGTGATTTACCCCTTCTTCAACGGCATGTTGCAATGCGCGCGATTTGTTGTAACCGTTCACGATGATCAAAACTTCTTTTGAATCCATCACTGTTGCAATTCCAACTGTTAATGAAGACGGTGGAACTTTGTTTACATCGTTGTCGAAAAAGCGCGAATTGGCCACTTTGGTGTCGTAGTTCAGTTCTTTGTCGCGGGTGCGCGAAGCCAGTGAAGAGCCGGGTTCGTTGAAAGCCAGATGTCCGTCGGGACCAATTCCGCCCAGAAATAAATCGATTCCGCCCACCGCCGTAATTTTATCCTCATATGACTGGCATTCAGCTTTGATATCGGGAGCATTTCCGTTCAGTATATTGACGTTTTTTTCCTGAATATCAATATGGCCAAAAAAATTCGTCCACATAAAAGTGTG
>JAUYEQ010000587.1 GCA_030691295.1 Bacteroidota bacterium | reverse complement strand
CGTGGTGCAATCGTCAGAATTACGGCAAAAAACACCATCAAACAACACATTGTTACTGGCAAAAACATTCATACCATCGCCCCAACCAAAATAACTGATGCTTTTTACATTACGGATCGTCACACTGTCAGAACTTCCGGTAGCACACTGGGTACAAAAAATCCCTTCTATGGCAATATTCTTTGAATTTGCTATATGAACGCCCATTTTTACGGAATGGTCTATGATTCCCCGTCCAATCAGTTTGACATCCCTGACGCCTTCAATCAGAACCTGACCCATGAGTACGGCTCCGCCTGCCAAGTAAACTGTTTTCCCTGAAGGCACATTGAGTTTGCCATTTTCCAGTTTATGAATTCCAGGTCCGAAATAAATCAGACTGGTATCATTTTTATCCGGAATAAACTCGTCAATGGGATTGGCAAACAATTGCAGGTTATGAAAGATGTCGCCGTTCACCTCAACAGAAAGGTTGCGCGGCTGCGAAAGTTTAAAGACCAGCGTATTGCCCCTTACTTCAGGAGTTATTCCGTAGGATAGCGGTCTGATACGCGCAGTTTGAATTGTGCCCTTGTTACTGGTGACAGAAACTTCCACTTCGCCGGAGAAATCAAAACAGGCCATCGAGGAATTTTCGACATGATGCCCTGTTCCCCTAACCTCATCTACTTTTACAAGGTATTCGGATAATTCCTGCCATTCTTTTCCGGGAATTCTGACTTTCACCGAGAAATCGGTATTTTGAAGAACACCTTCAGGAGCCGGATACACGATTAACTTGTTGGCTGAATAGGCTGGATTAAGTATGAAAAGTAATACTGAAAGGATTATAGCTGTTCTCATTTGTAATGTTTTATTTTAATTTATCAACTCAATTCTAAAGGCATACGCCATTCCGTCCGAGGGAAGTTAAATACTTTAATTTTCATTTTATCGCGGACGGTTTTCTGATTCATTATAATCCAGGGGCGTTGCCCCGGGCTAGTATATTTAGCCCTTTCAGGGCGAAAACAAATGCAAACCAATGACCAAAGCTTTCCCCCTTGGGGGAACGGGAAGGGGGCTTTTATTCCATCTTTTTCAATCGCAACAAAGCCTCAAGATAATAATAATCAGCGTAATTGATCGAGGCATCGATCTCCGTTCCGTTGGGTCGGTGACCTGTGGAATGCAGCAGAAACGCCTGGTTCTTGTCGCCGCTTAAATATTCAGAAGTTGAAAGTATAGCCAGTAAAGCTGTGGCCGCGTTTTTATATTTGGTTTTGGCAACCTCATCTTTTACCAATCCTGAAAGTTCCAGCATTCCTGAAGCAGCAATAGCCGCAGCCGATGCATCTTTTGTGGCGTTTGGAATTGCCGGACAATCAAAATCCCAGTATGGAATGCCGTCTTCGGGCAAACGGGCAATAAACACATCGGCCAGTTTTTGTGCGGTTTCCAGAAATTCGGGCTTGCCGGTTTCTCGGTAACACATCGAATAACCATAGATTCCCCAGGCTTGTCCGCGTGCCCACATTGAGCTGTCGGCATATCCCTGATGGGTCACTCCTTTGATGAAATGCCCGTCAATGGTATCGAAAACGGCCACATGAAAAGTGGTATAATCCAGACGAACGAGCGTTTTTATGCAGGTTTCGGCGTGTTTTACTGCAATGTCGTAATGATTTTGTGTGCCTCCGTTCTTAGAAGCCCAGAAGAGCAGTTCGAGGTTGATCATGTTGTCGATAATGGTATTGTGCGGCCAGTTCATCTTGGCGCGCATCGATGGCCATGAAAGAATAGTACCGACCTTTGGATTGAATAAAGTGATCAGTGAATCGGCAGCGGTGAGCAAAACCTTGTGATACGCTGAATCTGGCTTCAGGCGATTGCCGTTGCCAAAACTACAATAGAACATAAAGCCAAGATCGTGATTGTCAACTGGTACGTCCAGCACACCAGTCAAAGGTTCGGTAAACTTTTTGGCATTGGCTAAAATCGCTTCATCACCCGATGCTTCGTAGGCATACCAAAGAATACCGGGCCAGAAACCGCTGGTCCAGTCGTGAATATTAACCTTGTTCCAGTTGGTTTGTCCGGGGTAAATGTTACGAGGTAAGCTATCAGCTGCGGTCAAATTGTTCATCGTGGCCACTGTCTTTGAAACGCAGTAATCCAACATCTTTTGGGTGTCAATCGCTTCGGTCGTTTTCTTCTCCGTGTTGCACGAAGCAACTGCAATCACTATTGCCAAAGCTATTAGTGTCAATTTCATAATCTTCATGATTTTTATTTTTCGGTGTTGATTTTTATTGGTTGATAAGGGATTGCAGGCAAATCGAACTCAACGATTTTTTGTGGGCCAACTTTTGCTCTTTTGCCAGTTATTTTGATATTTCCGGCTATCAGAATTATTTTCCCTGAAGTGTAAATATCTGGAACAGACAGTTTAACCGGAGTTTCTGAGGTAAAGACTAATTTGCTGCCTTCAGTTTCAAGGGCTGCGGAAGTCTTTGTATTGCTATCGATAGAAAAACCTTTGGCCGAAATCGAGGTTCCGTTGCCCATAAAAAGGGTAAAGTCTTTACCTGTTTCGCTGATTAAAGCATAAGTGGCGTTGGCCGACATGGTGTTGTAGCTTACCTTTTCCTCTTTGGCTGAAGAAAAAATATAGTCTTTCCTGCCTGATTTACTTTCAACGATCAAGCCAACAAAATCAGGAGAAACGTTATTTACTTCAAAAGCCTCAATCGAGCGAATTGACTGACCTTCCTGTTCTGTTGTTGGCTCAAAAACCGAGACAAACGGGCGGCTCCAGGCTTCTCCGTGCTGGCGGGCTGCCAGTGTCAGGAAAGGTTCTTCTTCCACTTTGTATGGAAGACCGTGATTACCTCGAAACGATTTGGCCGGTGGGGCTTTAATCGAAAAAACCTCCCGGTCGGGATAACCTTTCATCCATAAATTCATGTAAATGTGGTTTCGGTCGGGCATAGCCATTTTCCAAACGGCCTGATAATCATCGTTGGTTTTTGCCGATTTTTTGTCCCATAGATAATCCAAAGCAAAAAGGTGACCCCCAGCAAAAGCCATTTCTTCGCTGGGTTGCAGGTCGAGCAATTTCCCTTTTGCATCAAGGATAAAGAGTTCCTGCCCAAGGTTATGGTAAAAATAATCGTGAAATTTATCGCCTTTTCGTTGCTTTTTCGAGCGAAAAACATCGATGTAATAACCCGATTTTTCGCCTGTACGGACAATACCCAGAAAACGGTTTTGGTCGCTTTGGCTTTCCGGTTCCAGAAAATAGACAGTTGAAAAAGTAATATCAGGATAAAAGCCTTCTTTTTGACCTGATTGCGGGTAACAACTTAGCAAATCGAACGGATGATTACTTAACATTTCAGGATACTTCGAAATGCCATCGACCATCACGGTATTGTGTGCCGGAAATTGCGAGTAGTATTCCAAATATGGAGCCTGAAAATAGGTGGAACCGATTCCAGATTCGGCGCCCAGCACGTATCCTTTGCCATAAAGCTCGACTGAAACACCATTTGCATGGGCATGGTTTCCGAGCGATGCTACCTGTGAAATCATCAGTCCATTTTCCTTATTATCGTATCCGTTTCGCTGTACAAACCAGCTAACATTGGGTGCATAAAATGTTTGGGTGATGTAATCTTTCAGTTTTCCTTTTTCAACTGTTTTATCCAATTCGAGCGGCTTGCCGGTAAAGAAAGAGCTGATTTGAGGCGCCAGCTTTTGTGGCGCTTCGCTTTGTTCCTGATTTGACTCAAAAAGCTTGTACATGCGGGTAAACAGCATTTCGTCTTCCTTTTTGCCATGCTTCTGCGCCATGCGGATCATATCGCTGAAAGCTTCCGTATAAATCCCGCCGTAATGTGTATCGCCAAAAGCGGTGATCGTATTGTTGGGGAAAAGATACTGCGGTAACATTTTCACAGCTTTCCCCATCAACGGCGTATATGGCAGCAGGTTCTGGTTAAAGGTGTTGTCGTAATCGCGGATAAAGTTGGTCAGGTCTTTGGTTACTCCTTGCGAATAGCCGGGACATTCCGACCAAACTCCGTTGTTCAGATCATATCCATATTCCATAAATTTGGTCAGCGACCACTGCCGGGTTGAATTTTTGTTCAGTATATAGTCGATGTAATATTCACGTCCTTTCCCGTCAGCATAGGTTTTGTTGTCTTCCAGCACCATCGCCACTTTCAGGATAAATTTTGCCTGATGAAGGTTCCAGTTATTTTGAGGAACCCCGTTTTTTATGGTGATGTCGATCCATTTTTTGAAGGTTTCCGCATAGATTTCCGTTTTACCCGAATGATTTTTCTGAATATACGGCTGAAGAAAATCGTACAGGTAAGCCAATTCGTTCAATATCCGCTCCTGAATAACCTCAAAAGTGGAGAGCCCGACCAATGTTTGGTTATGGCTGTTGTTCAGGTCGATGGGTTCGTTGCGGTAGTACATTCCCATCATATAGGTATCGAACAAATCGAAGGCGAAGCGGGCATATTTTTCGTCACCGGTTAGCCAATAAACAAACGCGGCATCTTTTCCCAAACCCATAATCTGCTCGTTGATGCTTTCGATGCCCGACGCATTGGCCTGTTCGCCCCATTCCAGCGGTTTTCCTTCTTTCTTCGTATTGTGAAAATACACGCCTTTGGTATCGTCCATATACGGAATAATGTCTTCGAGTTTAGGGCGACTGTAAACAGATGCCAACCCGCGCGAACTGCCGAAACGAACGGTAGGAACAGGCGCTTCTCCGTCGGCATGAGAATACACGCCACCTTTGATGTAAACATTGGTGGCTTTGCTTTTCCAGTACATCATCAGGCGCGATGGCATCCAGGTGGGGTCAGTCACGTGTTTGTTCACGTACTGGTCGATACGGTTGCTGATTCCCTGCATGACTTCTTTTGCCCAGACTTCGGTTTTTATCTGTTGCTGCAGGTTTTCTTTTTCGGAAGCTTTTACCAACAAACGAGGGTGTCCCTGCGGCAGATTTTGCGGCAAAGGAATAACTGTTTGGGCATTCAGCAAGGTGAAGCCGGCAAAGAGTAACATGAGTATTGTAAATATCTTTTTCATTTTTTGTTTTTTTTCTGTTCAAACTCACCCCATCGCACCGGTGGTGCTCTCCCCCTCTCTTTTAAAAGAGAGGGGGGAAGGCCGCCTGCGGACTTCGGGGTGAGTGAATTTAAATGCGATAATAAATTCTATCACTATCTTATTCTCCTTCCGTCCGCGAGAAGGGAAACTCTTTACCCAGCATTCTACCGCGGACGGTTTGTTCTTTTCCTCATTTCCCCTTTACCCTGGGCTAGATTATATTGCACTTTCAGTGCGAATACAAATGCTACCTACTACCCAAAGCTTTCCTCCTTGAAGTTCCAGCCTACCGGCAGGAACTTGGGACGGGGGCTTTGTTTTTATTCTATCGGTTCCAGCCAGATAGCCAAACCGCCTGATGGCAAAAGTTCGGGTTGCAATACGGTTTTTGATGAAACTATTTCCGATTCAATTTTCACCTTCGTTTTTGTTTGCAAAGTCGGATCATCGGAATAAATATGCGCCTTGAATTTTTTCCCTTCAGGAAGAAACGCGAACGAAACCGATAATTTCCTGCCGTCGTTATTAGTGATTGCTCCTACAAACCATTGTTTTCCAGTACGTCGGGCTACCACGGCATATTTCCCAATTTCACCGGAAAGCACTTTGGTCTCGTCCCAAACGGTAGGCAGATTTTTGAAGAACCCGGTTTCGGGAATACCGGCAAGCATTTCCGGTTTATCGTACCAGTAAAGTGTTTGCAGCGGACTGAAATATACCACTCCCAGCGCCAACTGATGGGCGTGGGTGTTTTTCAGGCGTTTATCCATGTAACAGATGGTATAATCACCGGGTCCGGCAATGAACCGGGTAAATGGTAAAACTGTATTGTGTGTGGCCGATGGGAATTCTTCGTTGCCCCGGATTCCTTCAACTGTAACAATATTGGGCCAGGTACGATTTTCGCCGGTGGTGCGAAAATCATCGTGAATATTCACCATCAGGTTGTTATCGGCTGCCAACTGGATGGCTTCGTGCAGCCAGCTTGTCCAGCGATGCGAACCAACCTGAACAAAGCCGAATTTCACTCCCGCAATTCCCCATCTTTTGTATATCGGGAAAATTTCACGCATTTGTTTCAGCAATGCCTGTTGGTTCACATATAGCCATACTCCCACGCCGCGCTCTTTTCCGTAGGCAATCCATTTTTGAAGGTCAAGGTCGATGGCCACTTTCGAGGCGTCAGAATTAAAATCGAAGGCCGGGCCATACCATTTCCAGTCGTAAAGGATGTATTGCAAGCCATTATCTGCTGCAAAGTCGATGCAGGCTTTTGTATTTTCGTTGGTCTGGGCAATTTCGCGGATGATCTTGCCGGGTTTGATCCATTCGGTATTTACAATTTTAGAGGGTTCGTTCAGGTTTAGCAGGATGAAATTATTTTCGAGCAGTTGCCCAGGCTTTTCAGCGGCCATAATTACCCGCCAGGGAGTATTGAATGGGGTAATGGCATCAACCGGAGTCCAGAGCGAAGTAACCAAAGTTCCCGGCTGACCAGGTTTTACCTTGAATTTGGTGCGGCTGTAATCGACCATCTGCGCTTCGGCCAGCGCCACATACAAACCATTTGGCAATTCGCAGGTGAGCGGGCGTTCCGATTCGTCTATCCAGTTTTCCAGTGGCAATAAATCGTAAGGCGCCTGTGCCCAGCGGTGAACCCAGGCTTTGGTGGCCTGTGGCATTACAAATTCGCTGTTTTCCTGAACTATGCGATAATACAATCCTTTTGGATTAAGCGGAAAATGGTAACGAAAAGCCACACCTTCGTTGTAGGCACGAATTTCGATCTGAAGCTGATAGCCTTTTTTGTCGCGCTTTTCAAACAGAAATGAGGATTGATTATAGTTTTCAGGAACTGTACTGCGTTCTCCAAAAGCATTGTGCCAACTGGTATTTACCGAGGTGTCTTTCCGTGAAACAAAATCCATATTGCCAACAAAGTGGTAATCCGCATCGGGTTTGATTGCCATGGCCAATTCGGAAACATGATTATCGAGCACAATGTCGAGTTCAGACTTTTCGACAACAGGTTTGTTTTTGTAGGTGACACTGTAAAATAGCTGTAAATTCTCTTGCGTTTTCAGGGTAGAAAATGAAACGGAATAATTTCCATCAGGGGATTTTACTTCTTGACTGAAAACTGAATTAATATTTCCTGAGGTTGTGTCTGGGAAAAACATCAGGAAAAATAGGTTCAAAAAGAATGTTGTTGGTATAATTCGGTTCATTATGAATGTATTTGGTTCGAGTAGTTTTATTTTTTTTTTGTTAATGTTAGTTGGAAAATCAAAAATATTGAACCCGCTTCGGGGTTCTGATTCAACTTGTTCTTCTTCCACTAGTTTCACCGTTCGGCTGAGCTCACGCCGAAGCTCGCGGTTATTCATATTTGACTCCTTCAGAGTCCAAAATTAGTTTTATCAATACAAAAGTGAGAGAAGAAAAAGCAGCCGACAGCAACATCTTTAAATTGACTGTCGGCTGCTTAATTGATTACTATTCAATAAAAAAACTGAACTAAACTTTTTTTACCAGCTTGGATTTTGTATTAATTTTGGATTTAGTTTAATCTGATCGGTAGGAATCGGTTGCAGGTAGTTCTTTAACGCAAATTTTCGGTTGGCAGCTTGCTCGATAATCGTACTTCCAGGTTCTGTTGGAGTAAGGCCAGCATAAGAGAAAGTATATCTTTCAGTATTGATTTTACCTGCAAAACTGGAAGCTACATATACCAGTTTTTTGTCAATCGGGTTAATCATCGTTTGCACATAAGAAGGTACTCCTTTGTAATCGATATACCCGCCACAACGATTCTGACCGGCTAATTCAACTTCAGCAATTCCCCAGCGACAAAGGTCGGCCAGACGTTGTCCTTCGCCATACAATTCAGTGGCACGTTCGCGGCGAATTTCACCCAACAGGTTCAAATTTCCGAACCCTTTCTGGGCCGCAATCGCATTTGCCTGAGCAATCAACGCTGCATTCAATGGAGCCACACCACCGCGGGCACGAACCTTGTTGATCGAGTAATTGAGGTCAGCATCTGAAATAGCACCATTGCCCAATTCGCAGGTTGCTTCGGCATAAATCAGGTAAACTTCAGCAAGGCGAATGTGCATGTAGTCGGCAGCCTCATCACCTGCAGCTCCAATATCTGCACGGTTGCTTCGGAATTTCATACCACCAATTCCAGGTGCGCCACCATTTCGGGAGTCAGGAATGCCCTGATAAGTTCCTGCAGGCAGTGTATAAATATCGGTTGTATAGACAGCACCTGTTTTATACATTCCCCAACCCCAGAAATAATCCATGGTCTTTACATTAACAGCTTCAGCGCGGTAATCCCGGTTTTGAATTTCAGCATTCATATCGGTAAAACCCTTAAACAATGGGGAAAGATGGATAGGCATACCATCCGTACAGAGGTACATGTCGGCCAATTTGCGAGTGAATGCGGCCGGCCATGTATGCGTAAGGTTGGTATTGCTCTTGCGGTTTACCGCATCATAAACGCTGCGAAAGATCGCTTCTTTGTTAGTTGATTTATCCAAACCTACCGGGTTAGAGTTCGCCCCTTCCAGGTTAAACAGATAATAGTAGCTGCGATGTAAATACATTTCAGGATTTTTTACACTGCCGGGAATATCGCTTAACTCTCTTACACGATCCCAAAGTTGAAACTTACCGCCATCGATAATTTCTTTGGAAAGGTTTTTGGCCGTAGTCAGCATATCGGTTACCGAAGGATAGCCTGTTGGTTTAGAGCTGCCAGCCCCCGTAGCGGTTCCATCCCCATCAGTTTTGGTTCCTACATATTTGTCCCAGGTGGCCGCAAACAAGCATACTCTTGCTTTAAAAGCTTTTGCGGCTTCAATTGTAACATGGCCGTCATTACCAGTTGATGCCACTGTAGTTTTCGACAATTTCGAGATCGCCACATCCAGGTCGTCCAGGATCTGTTTCACCACTTCGTAACGTGAAGAGCGTGGCCCGGTTACAATGTCGTCATTCAGATCAGCTACATTATTCGCAATAGGAACTCCACCAAAACGTTTCAACAAGAAGAAGTGGTGCCATGCGCGGAAGAAGTATGCCTGCCCCACCGGCTCGGCAATCTCATCTTGATTGGCATACTGTTCACCTTTGGCTATCAGGATGTTTACCGGGCGCAGCCATTGGTAAGTCTGATCCCAATAAACATCGGCTGTACCGGCAGCATTAATACCGCTTACCGCATCATTTCCCGCACTTACAAGGTCGGTTCCCCAATCAAAATTAATTGCATAAGTATTATTCGCGTTTGCCAATCCTCCATTCGTTTGAAATGCATAAACGTTGGGGTGTAAGTTATTGGCCGCATTCTGAAAATCTGACAGCTTTTTAAAATATATCGCTTCCGATTGTGAATCCAGAGGCTCCAGGTTAAGAAATTTATCCTCACAACTCGTAAAAAGCAGTGTGCTTACCAGTAGGGATAATATGATTTTATTTGTTTTCATAAGATACAAAATTTGTAAAATTTAAAATTAGAATGTCAAATCAATGCCAAATGAGATGGTGCGTGAATACACGTCCACATTGCCTTGTCCGGTAGCTGCTTTATGTTCCGGGTCGAATCCATCTTTTACATTTGAAAATTCAAAAATATTGTCGGCAGACATATACAGACGGAGTTTTTCGATCGATACTTTTTCCAGCAAAGATTTAGGCAAGGTGTAACCTAATGCTATATTCTTAGCCCTGGCGTACCAGATACTGCTAACATTGATGTCATTATACTGTTTGTAGTTCCAATTGTTTCGGCTGCCATTACGCGACATGATAGGGTATTTGGCGTTTGTATTATCTGAAGTCCATGTATTTCCCCAGAAAGTGGCATTCTGATTGGTCCATCCTGAAAACCAGGGAGATGACAACTGACCTTCGCGGATAACATACTGTTGGCCTACTCCCTGAACGAACATAGTGAAGTCAAAATTCTTATAGCTTGCACCCAGATTGACACCAAAAGTATAATGAGGATTGGCATCTCCATAGAAATAAAGGTCTTCGGTTGTAATCCGTCCATCTTTGTTCAAATCAACTTTCTTTACAGAACCTGGGGTCAACTGGTTGGTAGTTCCCTGTACCGGATGAATCCCGCCAGTTTTCTGGGTAATCTGAGTATAGTAAGCATTTACTTCATCTGCAGTCTGGAGATAACCATCTGTTTTATAAACGTAAAGGGCATTCAATGGCTTTCCTTCAATAAATTGATTGGCTCCGACTGCATTATTGTTACCGTTAGCAATCGCAATACCCCCATTATATTTTGTAACTTCAGTTTTTGCGTCTGCAAGAGATAGCCCTACACGGTAACTAAAATCCTGCCCAATTTTATCGTTCCAGTTCAACTCCAGTTCCCAACCCTTGGCTGTAAAATTCCCATTATTTGTTTTGGGAGCTGAAGTGCCCAAGGTTTGAGGATAAGTCATTGAAATCAACATTCCTTTGTTTTGCCGGTTATAGATTTCAAAAGTTCCGGTCAGACGGTTTTGTAAAACAGCAAAATCAACAGCATAATTTGTAGTAGATACTCGTTCCCATGTTCGGTCATTTGAGGTCATTGATGAAACCCAAGCACTTGGGAGTTTTGTTCCCGCATAGCCGAAAATGGTTGTTCCAGACGAAATTCCAGAAATATAATCATAGTTTCCAATTCCGGTTTGAGAACCAGTTTCACCATAAGAAGCTCGTAGTTTCAAATTATCAAAAACATTGAGCTTCTTTACTGCCAATAGTTCTGATAAGCGAATACCACCTGAAACTCCCCCAAAGTTAGCCCAACGGTTATCTTTATAGAATCTGGATGAACCATCACGACGGAACTGGCCTTCCAGCAAATAGATCCCCTTATAGTCATAATTCAAACGGGTGAGATAAGAAACCAATCCGTCTTCGTTGCTGCCACCGGTAGCCTGAGCTGTAGTTGCATCGCCCAAATTAATATCATCCAACTCGTTAACCGACATATTCTGACGATAGCCATAAAGTCTCTGGTAATGATTTTTTTCAGCTGTCATACCTGCCATAACACCAATGTTGTGGCCGGCAAATTCGCGGTTATAGTTGGCAAACGCATTGTATGTCTGGAAAAAGACATCTTCATACGTGTTTTTAACCCAGGCATTTGCATCGGTTGTCTGGCTATTGATAGAACCTGAAGTACGGGTATAATCAGGCAGGCCGTTTGAACTCGCTTTTTCGCCCGACCAGTCGTACAGAGTAACTTTAGCCTGACGTTCGACCAACCAGTGTTTACGGATACGGGCATTGGCGCTCCCCGAAACAGAAAGACCTTCGGTCAACTTATCTAGGTTCAATGTCAGTTTTCCACCCAAACGAAATAGTTCCTCAGTATTGTTCGTGCGGCCACCTTCAATTAATTTAGCCAGCATATTATTGTTCCCGAATGTATCGTAGAACTGTCCGTAAGGATTATACAATGGGAAAAGGTAAAAATCCTGAATACCATGTCCAATACCTTGCGTTGGTGTGCTTACTGTACGTTTATCATACGAAACGTTGAATTCTGTTTTAATCCAGTCGTTTACTTTATAATCGGCATTGGTACGGAAGTTATATTTTTTCTGTCCGTCGAAAACCACATCAACCAACGAGCGGTCGTTGGCATAGCCTAACGATGTCATCATTTTAAGTTTGTCTGTACCGCCGCTAAATGTTAAGTTATGCGATTGACCCCAAGTGTTTCCGTAAACAGCGTCGAACTGGTTATTGGATGCTGATGGGTCAAGTTTGCGCCATGAGCCGGTTATAACGCCTTCGTATCCTTCGCCGTTAGCCATCTTTCTCCAAACATCTTCCGGCCACATCCACCAACTGTATTGTGGCTTTCCGTTTGCATCCAACAAGGCATAGGCATCATTTTCGGTAGCATGAACAAGCATTTCGCTCCAGGTCTGACCATCGCCAACCGGGAACCTATTGCCAATAACATTGGCATGAGAACTACCGGAATATGTTACTTTCATTTTTCCTTCCTTCCCGCGTTTGGTAGTAATAAGAATTACACCCGCACCGGCTTTTGTCCCGTAAATTGAAGCGGCAGCATCTTTTAGTACTGAAACAGTCTCAATATCGTTCGGGTTTATTTGGGAAAGTTCCCATTGATAAGCTTCCACTCCATCAACAACAATCATAGGGTTTGTGGCATTTACAGAAATACCTCCACGAAGGGTAATTGTAGTACCTTCGTTTCCAGGCCGAGAGGATGTTCGCGTGATTGTCAGACCGGGTATAGTACCCTGTAAGGCAGATGCAATATTGGTTGTGGCCTTCCCTTTTAAAACATCGTCCCCCCTTACTTGTGCAACGGAACCTGAAAGGGTCGCTTTTTTCTGAGTTCCATACCCAACGGCAACCACTTCATCCAAACCAATTGATTCTTCGACCATGGTTACATTGATTTGGGTTTGGTTACCAATGGTTACTTCCGTCGTTTTCATGCCTACAAATGAAAACGCCAGAACTTTTCCAGTTGCCGGTACCTGTATAGTATAGGTACCATCAGAACCGGTAATGGTTCCAACCGGCGCTCCTTTTACTGATACTGTTACCCCCGGAAGAGGTAAATTGGTGTTGTCGGTGACAGTTCCTCTAATGGTTTTGCCTTGTTGAGCAAAAACCGCAGAAAACGACAGCACAATGATCAAAACCATCATGCCGACACTTGAAAACAGCTTCCAAAGCTTCTGGCTGTTTCGATCGAAATTTTCATTCGGATTTTTTTTCATAAATTTTAATTGTAAATGTTAAACATTAAATTCAGTGATTTTTTAGATTGTAGAGATTCAAATAAGATTTACCTGTTTTGAAATTTTACATTTTCAAGAGCCGATTTAATTTTTTGCCCAATGTAAATTTAAGGTTAGGTCAGCGTGACTTCAATGTTAATGCCGGCCAAAAAAGTGCCAATTTATAAATTGGAACTCTGCATATATTTGCGATAAAACTTTAACAATTAGACATTTATACGGATATTGGAATGAAGTGTTAAAAAATGTTAGTTCCATTTTATTTTGGCACCTGAAAACCCATTTTTTTGACGGAATATTTTGGGATTGGATTTGGATGGAAGTTTTCGAATGATGTGACCCTTAACCCAAAAATCATAAAGATCATGGGAAAAAGCCTTAGGCAGAATACCAGCAAAGATTCCACGTTTTTTAGATATCGGTGCGCTGCACCTTTCGGTTAATGTATTAACCTTAATTTCAACAAAGATTCTGCAGCTCTGCTGCTATCCTTGCCCGTAAAGGTGCGGAGCACCAGAATATTTGTAGGAATTTGGTAATCGGAGGGCTAAAGTTGCAGCGCACCGTAATATTGGATTGAATAGATTATGCTTGTTTGAGCTCGTTCAGGTATTCGGCAGGAGTCTTGCCAGTTTCATTTTTGAAAATGCGGTAGAAGGAGGTTTTTGAGTTAAAACCGCATTGTTGTGCAATGGCCATGAGTGTATATTTTTGAAAAGCCTTGTCCTCCAAACGTCGTTTTACTTCTTCAACACGGTATTTGTTCACAAAATCGGAAAAACTTTGATTGAGGTTCTGGTTCAGTACCTGGGATATTTCGTGAATGGGATAGTTGATCTCTTTGGCAAGGTCCGCCAGTTTTAATTCGGCGTTCATGTACGGTTTCTTTTCGTCCATGTATTGTTTTAAATCATTGATAATGGATGAACTCTGGACTTCAGGAATTTTTGTGCCCCGGTATTTTTCAAATTTCTGAGGTGTCTCAATAATTCTTTTCCCGTCATTCTGAAGCTTTTTGATGTATTTTAGCATAAGATAAGCGCCGCCGAAAGCCAATAGCATAATTAACCCGAAAAACAGAGGAGACTTAAACAGAGATCGATGGATAAGAATTTGTAATTCAACATTATTGGGTGATTGTTCATCAGGATCGTTAGAATTTCTAACCCTGAAGATGTAACTGCCAGGTTTCAGCTTCTCGTAAAAAACCGTGTTATTGCTGCCATTGTTGCGCCATTCATTGTCAAACCCTTCCAACTTGTATTGGTAATCATTATCAGCAGGATTGATGTAGTTAAGAGCTGCAAACCTAAAACCAATGCTGTTCGACCGGTCGTTTAAGTGGATTTCATTGGTCGCCTCGATTGTTTGGTTTAGAACAGATTCTTTTCCCGGATTAACGACTTTGCCAAAAAGATAAAAATCGGTCAACCTTATTTTTGAATTCAGGCTGATTCCTGAAGTCTCAGCTGGAATAAAATAAACCAGCCCTTTTTCGTTGCCAAAATAAAGTGTTCCATCAGATGAAAAATAAGTAGCAGCAGGCGTAAAAGCGAGGCTCGGAAGTCCATCGGACAATGAGAATTTCGTAAATTTCTGCGACTGGTAATCGAATTTGCAAAATCCCTTCAATGTACTGATCCAATATTCACCTGCACTGCTTTCAATAATTGCACATACTGAATTGTCTGGTAATCCGTCGGTATCATGATAAATCTTGCTTTTTGTCAGTCCCGGATCGACCATGATGAGACCTCCCCTTTCAGTACAAATCCAAATATTTCCGGTCTGATCTTCGTAAACATAATTGGTTTTGAAGTTATTCACAGCAGTTTTGGGTAAGTCAATTTTTTCAAGCTGGTCATCTTTAATGTTTACAACCGATGTGCCCAACATGGTTCCCATCCACAACCGGCCTTTGGAATCAAAAGTGATTTCAAAAATCTCATCACATTTCAAGCCGCTGTTTTGCTTGTTAAAATTGACTATGCTTTTGTCTGACGGAGAATATTTGTAAATGCCATTAAAAGTGGCAATCCAAAGATTCCCGTCTTTATCGGTATCGAATCCATAAGTATTTCCCTGCAAGAAAATTCCGCTGTCAAGAAAAGGTTTAATACGTTGTTCTGCCATTGAAAACCGGCTAATTCCACCGCCATAAGTGCCAATCAGGATATCTCCCATGAATGGATAGACAGAAAGAATAATGTTTGATCTTAATCCGTTTTTATCGTCAGGTGTTGACTGAAAAAATTTGGCAACACCATTTTTACCGATCTGAATAAACCCGTTTCGTGTTCCGAAATATTGGGTGCCATCAGGAGCAAAATAGAATGACCGGATACTTTTATTGGCTTCAGAATAAGCTGAAGTAATAGGATGGAGTTTGAAATTTCCTGCAATACTTTTGGTGAAATTAACCCCGCTGGAATAAGTTCCGATCCAATACCTGTTGTTTTCGTCGAGATAAAAGGAGTAAATTGAATTAGAACTGATGGAGGCCGGGTTATTCTCCTGCGTTTCGATGCTCTCGACTATTCGGGTTCTGGTATTGAGCACTTTTAATCCACCGCCATCAGTGCCAACAAATAGTCGTTCCTTGTTATCGCTGACCATGGTTAAAATTATCCGGTTACCGGTATCTATTCCGGTCGAGAATGTTTTTGATAAAAGATCAAATTCAACAATACCTGTGCTGCTTGTGCCCAAATAGATTTTGTTGCCAATATTACAGATGGTGGAAAACGAGTTGAAAGCATCTTCATCGGGAGTTTTATACAGAAAGATATCGCTCTTTTTGTCATGCACAGAAAATCTTACGAGCCCATAAAGCGTTGAAAGCCAACAATTACCATGATTGTCAGTGAAAATTCCGGTAATGCTGTTGGACTTTTCATTCCCGAGATCATCAAAAAGGAAATGTTCGGATTGTTCCGTTTTTGTATTGACAATGTATAACCCGTTAGTTGTGCCAACGCAAAGGCTGCTGTCGGGCCATATTGACAAAGCCTTAACGATGATGTTTGCGCTGCCAATATTAAATCTGTTGAACTTGTCGGAACTACTGTTGTATCTGAACAAACCAGTTGTAGTTCCAACCCAAAGGCGTTTGTTGTAATCCTCTGTAATTGTGTAAACATTCTCAACTGCCTCTGGAAACTTTGACGAATATGGCCTGACTTCGATGCCATCATACCGATCAAGACCCTCCAAAGTGCCAAACCAGATAAATCCGAATGAATCTTTATAAATAGCATTAACCAGATTGTTCGACAAACCATTCTCTACTGAAAGCTTTGTAAATGAAAGACCATTTCCCAAACTTACAAGTTGAATGGAGCACAAAATGAGAATTTGAATTAGTTCCCGAAACCGGTTCATGCAGCTGGATAATTAAAAGTAGCTAAAAGTAATAAAAA
>JAUYEQ010000578.1 GCA_030691295.1 Bacteroidota bacterium | reverse complement strand
CCTTGCCCCAAAGAAACGACACGTTCCGACCTTGGCAAGGACATAATGAAATAACGATTTCATTTTACCAAAACAAAAATCGCGAAAGTAGCTCAGTTGGTAGAGCACGACCTTGCCAAGGTCGGGGTCGCGAGTTCGAGTCTCGTTTCTCGCTCATTAATAGAAAGCACTTCGGAAAACCGGGGTGCTTTTTTATTTTCTATTAAAAATGAGCGCTTCTGTGCATTATTTTTTGAAAGGCCGATCCAGTCCTGTAATTTTCTTAATATCGTTCAGCTTATTCAGTGCTTCGAGAGGTGTAAGCTGGTTGATGTCCAGATTCTTAATCTCGTCGCGTATTTGCTTTAGAACAGGATCGTCGAGCTGGAAAAAACTCATCTGAAAGCCTTCCCGCTTCTCTGCCATGCCCGCCAATGGCTTCGATAATCCTTCTTTTCGGTGTGTATCTTCCAGCTGAAGCAGAATTTCGTCGGCACGATGAACCACCGAAGGCGGCATTCCGGCCATTCTTGCCACATGGATCCCGAAACTGTGATTACTTCCGCCCGGCATCAGCTTCCGGAGGAATATGACTTTGTTGCCAACTTCTTTTACGGTTACATTGAAGTTTTTCACCCTGCCAAACGACTTTTCCATCTCGTTTAGTTCGTGATAGTGAGTGGCAAACATGGTTTTCGCTTTCGCTTTCGGATGTTCGTGAATGTATTCAACGATCGACCAGGCAATCGAAATGCCATCGTAGGTGGATGTTCCGCGTCCCAGCTCGTCCAGTAAAATCAGGCTTCGGTCCGAAAGATTGTTCAGGATGCTGGCGGCCTCGTTCATTTCCACCATAAAAGTCGATTCGCCCAGCGAAATATTGTCGGACGCCCCTACCCTTGTGAATATTTTATCGACATAACCAATATGAGCAGCTTCAGCCGGAACAAAACTGCCAATCTGCGCCATTAGCACAATCAGGGCTGTTTGCCGCAGTAAAGCCGACTTACCTGCCATGTTGGGTCCGGTAATGATAATTACCTGCTGATCGTCCTGATTCAGGGTCACATTGTTCGTGATGTACGATTCGCCCATCGGCAACTGGTGTTCGATCACCGGATGGCGCCCTCCAGTGATAATGATGTCTTTCGATTCGTTTATTTCGGGCCGGGAATACTTGTACCCGATGGCTGTGGTGGCAAACGACAGCAGGCAATCCAACTGCCCGACAATAGCGGCATTCAATTGTATTGCCTGAATGTATTCAGCCAATGCAACCACCAGTTCATTGAACAACCGAACCTCGATGGCCAGAATCTTTTCTTCGGCACCCAGAATTTTTGATTCGTATTCTTTCAGTTCTTCCGTGATGTATCGTTCGGCGCCAACCAGTGTTTGTTTGCGTATCCACTCCGGCGGAACCTTGTCTTTGTGTGTATTCCTGACTTCGATGTAATAGCCAAATACGTTGTTGAATGCAATTTTCAGGCTGGTGATACCGGTTCGTTCTGATTCGCGCTCCTGCATTTTTGC
>JAUYEQ010000576.1 GCA_030691295.1 Bacteroidota bacterium | reverse complement strand
GGTGCCGACCGTATTCAGGCCGGATTCCAGAACTTCGTTGATGTTGGCGCTTATGCTTATGTGGGGTCAGCTTTCCCGGTTATCTGGGGATCAAAATTCTTGCGCGACGATGCTTCCGGTAAAATTGTGGTTGACAGCGATTCCAGTTATCCAACCTACGGAATGCCGCTCACTGCTCCGGAAACTGGACCAATTGCCGATGTGAACCCCGATTTTGAAGTTGGTTTCAACAACTCCTTCAGGTATAAAAACCTGACATTGAGTGCGACCATCGACTGGCGTCAGGGCGGGCATTTATCATCGGGATTGAACCGTCTTGGAATGTTGTACGGTATGCTCGAAATGACCGAGGACCGCGAATCCAAACATATACTTGATGCCATGAAGGGACATCTGGACGACAATGGCAACACCGTAATTGATGGGGTAAACGACATTGAAATAGAAAAAGGCCGCACCTATTGGAACAATGTAATGGCGAACATTTCGGAAGCCAATGTTTATGAAACCACTTTTGTGCGTTTGCGTGAAGTTACCTTGAATTTAGAGCTGCCAAAAGCATGGCTGAAACCTGTCAATATTGCGAATATGTCGGTGTATGCCATGGGGCGCAACCTGCTGATGATTACCGATTATCCGAATTTCGATCCTGAATCGAGTACTTCTACCGGCAACGGAACCGGAGCTTTCGAATATGTGGCGCTGCCGAATACCAAATCGCTTGGGTTTGGTGTAAAAATTACTTTTTAACGAATAATACTATTGACCATGAAAAAACTGATATATCTGTTTGCTGTATTGCTTTTTGCATCATGCAGCGACAAAATAATGGATGAGATTGACACCAATCCCAACGAGCCGGAAGAAGTTTCCATCAAACTACTGATGCCACAGGTTACCACCAATGCGGGTTTCACGATAACTGCCAACTCAATGGCATGGTACACTTCGGTATTTATTGAGCAAACATGCGGCGTGCATGGCCAGTTGCTCGAAGCCGACCAGCGTATAAACATCAATTCGCAGACTTTCAACAACGACTGGAATTACATGTATCTCGATCAGCTGATGGATCTTTCACAAATTATCAAAAAAGGATCGAAAGGTGGAACAGAAGATGGTAACTGGAAAGCTGTCGGGATCGCTAAAATCCTTTATGCGCACACTTTTTCGGTTGCTACCGATTGTTTCGGGCAGGTGCCGTTTTCGCAGGCGCTGAATCCAACCGATTTCCCGAAACCGAAATTCGACAATCAGCAGGAAATTTATACCAAACTTCAAACCTTGCTTGATGAGGCGATTGCCGATTTGGGAAAAACTTCGGTTGGAGCCATTGGTGGAGCCGATCTGATTTACGATGGTGATGCGGCCAAATGGATCAAAGCAGCCTGGGCGCTAAAAGCACGCCTGTATAACCACCTGAGCAAACGCGATCCGCAGGGTAGTGCAACCGCCGCTTTGGATGCTGTTTCAAAAGCATTTCAATCGAGCGCCGCCGAAATGAAACTGGATAAATTCACCGAAGTGGCTACCCAGCAAAATCCCTGGTTTCAGGAAGAAGCCGATCGCGGCCACCATTCTATGAGCAAAACCATGTACGATTTGTTGGTTGCCAACAACGACCCAAGGCTTGCACGTTGGTTCACAAAGATCAACGGAGCTTTTTTACCGGGTAAAAATGGCGAAAACCAACAAGATCAGGCGGGAACGCTCTATTCAAAATTTACTCCTGAATTGCTGAGTGCCATCACTGCAGTTCCAATCATCTCCTTCCGCGAGCTAAAGTTTATAGAAGCCGAAGCGAATTTCAGAAAAGGTGACAAAGTCAAAGCCTACGAAGCTTATCAGGCGGCTGTTACTGTTGCCTTAACCGACAATGGTATTTCCGCTGCCGACCGGAACACATTTATGGCACAACCTTCTGTTTCGCCGGGAAAAGATGCCCTTACGCTGGAGTTGATCATGAAACAGAAATACATCGCCATGTTCATGTTCCAGAGTATTGAAGCGTGGACCGACTGGCGACGTACCGGTTTCCCTGCAATGCAGAATATATACGGCAATGTTCCGCGTCGCTTGCCTTATCCCGATGATGAAATAACGACCAACGGAGCTAACATTCCTGTCAATATTACCACTGCAAAAGGTGTTTGGTGGGACGATGGTACTGAAGATTAATTTTGATGGTTCGAAGAGGTTGGTTGGAAAACGATCAACCTTTTTTTTAATTACTTCAGCCTCTGCCTGTGCCTAAACAGACGTTACTTGTTGATCGATTTTTGTGTTATCTTTGAGCAAATGTTTATTCTATGAATGACACGATTACATATTGGGTCGAATTATCGGATTATGATTTGGAGACGGCTGAAGCGATGCTTCGCAGTAAGCGATACCTGTATGTTGGATTTATGTGTCATCAAACTATCGAGAAAATATTTAAGGCGTATTACACCAAACTTTGCTCCGAAATAGCGCCGTATTCTCATAGTTTATCCTACATTGCCAAGAAAGGGGCCTTCTATGATGAATTTACCGAAGACTTGAAAGAGTTCATCGATCAGATCGAACCACTTAATATCGAAGCCAGGTACCCTTCTCATAAAGAAAGGCTGTTGAGGAGTTTGACTCCCGAAAAGTGCATGGAAATTTTACAAAAAACATCATTATTGCAACAATGGATAAAGGCGAAGCTATAAACAAAGTGAAACAATACAAGTTCCTTTTGATGGAATATTTTCCTTTGGCTAAGGTGTATCTGTTTGGATCTTATGCCCGTAGCGCTAACCGGGAAGATAGTGATATTGATGTTGCCGTCGTTGTAGACCAAATAGAAGGAGACTTTTTTGCAATTAATCCCTTATTATGGAAATTAAGAAGGCAGGTCGATGATCGTATTGAACCTATTCTGATAGAGAGTGATCGTGATGACGCAAATTTCTTAGGTGAGATCAAAAAATACGGCATTGAGGTTATTTGAGTTTTACCCTTTATGCTCGCGCTTCAACAAGTTTCCCAAATCTCTTCCGATTTTTTGTACCCGTTCGAATCCATGGCTGAGTGGCTCCGCATTGATGTCGCCATATTCGCTGAATTTACTGTCGATGTGATGAACGCGCGGATAAATGATAATTTTGCTGTTTGACGGAAAGTGTTTCTCCAGTCTTTCCTGAATGTGTTCCATGCAGTTATCATACGAAACAGAGGTGCGCCGGGCAGCCACGTAAAACAGCATATCGTCGATGACAACATTTTTTTGCAGCAGGTCAAGATCTTCCAAATCGTATTCTTCAGAAAAAATGAATCCGCATTTTTGTTTACGTTGCCTGAAAAGATCGTTAATAGCAGTATTGGTAACCGGGTTGCAATAGCAAAAAACATTCAGGCTAAGTTCTCTCGAAAGTGCGTGGATTTTGGGTAACCATATCTCGAATCCGGGTTCAAGCTCGGCGAGAGGCGGGCAAACCACTACAATTTTGTTGTGGTTTATAAGCGGATGCGCAAAATGACAAATGTAAACCGCCTTACTGGTTCGCGAAATGATGGAGGCTGTTTTTGTTTCGATGAAGCGTTCAATCAGTCCGGTTTTGCGGGGCCAGCCAATCATGATGGTATCCGTCATTTCTTCACGCGAAGCCCTGATAATCCCTCCGGCGATATTGTGGTCGATGGTGGCCGTAATTTTTACCTTGGTTTCGTTGGCCGATGCCATTTTCACCAAAGGCAGCAGGTTCTTTTTTGCTTTTACCAGATTTTTCTCGGCTTCTTCGTCGTTTGGTACTACCGACAAAATGGTAATCGGATTGATCGATTTCTTATTTTTTACAAAAACTGCAAATTCGAGCAAAGTTTCCATATTGTCCATATTTGCGATCGGAATCATGATATGCTCGCTGTTGTGAACCGGATATTCGATTGCCGGTTCTTCCTTTTCAGAAGTGATGATGCGTTTCGAAGCATTTTCAGTAACAATGCTTGCAACCAGGCAAGTAACCAGAATCAGCAAAATGGTGCCATTCAGCGCATTTTCGTCAATAATACCGGCCTGAAAACCTACCAGGATAACGGCCAGTGTAGCTGCGGCATGCGAACTGCTCAACCCGAAAATCAGCTTTCGCTGGTCGGCCGAATATCTGAATATTGAAGCGGTTGCGCTCGAAGCCATCCATTTTCCGATAAGAGCCACCACCGATAATGTTACTGCTATGATTACTGCCCACGGGCCATTCAGCAACACTTTGATATCGACCAGCATTCCGACACTTATCAGGAAAAATGGTATAAATATCGATTGCCCGATGAATTCGATCCTGTTCATAAGGGTTGATGAATAGGGGATGAGCTTATTAAGTGCCAGACCAGCAACGAATGCACCGATAATTGGTTCAATGCCGGCAAGTTCGGCCAGAAAGGCTGCAAAAAAAACAACTGCAAGCACAAAAATATAATGCGAGGTCTTTTCACTTTCAAGTTTCTGAAAAAACCATGCTGTAACTTTGGGAATAATCCAGAACATAATGCCTGAGAATACTGCCAGAGAAGCAATCAATTGAATCCAGAAGGCCATGTTCAGTCCACCGTTGTTCGAACTCATTATAACTGCAAGTAAAATAAGTACGGCAGTATCGGTCAGAATCGTTCCCCCAACGGTTATCGCAACAGCTTCATTTTTTGATATTCCGAATTTGCTCACAATGGGGTACGAAACCATGGTGTGGGTCGAAAACATGCTCGAAATAAGTAAACTCGCTGTGAAACTATAATCGAGAAGGTAATAACAAACCGGAAACCCTATGGTTAATGGGATAATAAAGGTCAGGAAGCCGAAAACGATACTCTTATTCTTATTTCGCTGAAATTCTTTCAGGTCGAGTTCCAAACCCGCAATGAACATGATATAAAGCAAGCCAATGGTCGAAAAAAGGGTAACTGCCGAATTTTTTTCGAGCCAGTTAATGCCGTGTGGCCCAATAATTACCCCGGAAATAATAAGGCCGATAATGCCGGGAATTTTGAGCTTCCGGAGTAAAATGGGAGAAAGTAAAATTATAAGCAGAATGACAGCAAAAACCAAAACCGGGTTTTGAAAAGGCCGTTCAAATTCGTGGGCTATCAGATCAAAAAAACTACTTGTCATTCCGGAATGAATTATTAATTAAATTCTTCGAAAGATAATTGAATAAACTTATAAATATTGCTAGCTGTTGGATGATTTTCACTTCTGCCATCCTAAGTC
>JAUYEQ010000566.1 GCA_030691295.1 Bacteroidota bacterium | reverse complement strand
GGCCGCCTGTGTGGGATTTGAGCTGCTGATTCAGAAATTCATCCTGAAAGTTAAGCCACAAATTGCTGATGGATCAGCGGCACTGACGGGAGTTTTGCTTGCATTTAATGTTCCGGCTTCGGTTCCATCGTGGATGCTGATTGTTGGAGCGCTGGTTTCAATCGGAATCGCAAAAATGCCTTTTGGCGGATTGGGCAATAATCCGTTTAATCCGGCATTGGTGGGGCGTGTATTTATGCTGATCTCGTTTCCGGTAAACATGACATCCTGGCCGGTAGCCGGTTCATTCGGAGTTGATGCAGTAACCGCCGCAACGCCGCTTGCAGTCCTGAAGGAAGGAATTAAAAGTGGTCAGCCGGTTGTTGAAATCTTAAAAGGCTTGCCTGCAAATATGGATTTGTTTCTTGGAAATATGGGAGGTTCGTTCGGCGAAATATCTGCTTTGGCGCTATTGCTTGGCGGGGTTTTCATGCTTATACGCAAAATAATCACCTGGCACATTCCGGTTTCAGTAATGGTTTCGGCGGCAATTTTCTCCGGAATATTCTGGCTGATTGATCCAACTAAATTTGCTGATCCAATTTTTCATCTCGTCACCGGCGGACTAATGCTTGGGGCATTTTTTATGGCAACCGACATGGTCACTTCACCAATGAATCCAAAAGCTCAATTAATATTCGGAGCCGGAATCGGAATTCTGACCATCCTTATCAGGTTCTGGGGAGCTTACCCTGAAGGCGTTTCTTATGCAATTCTGATCATGAATGCATTGGTTCCGCTGCTCAACCAGTATGTTAAACCCAAGCGGTTCGGCGAAGTAAAAATTCAATCCACAAAAGGATAGTTATGGCAAAGAAAGAATCAACATTCAAGAATATGACGATTGCACTTTTCGTCATCACAGCGGTGGCGGGTTTGGCCCTCTCTGCTGTTTATTCGATTACCAAGGAGCCAATCGCTGCATCGCAAAAGGCAAAAATTAACAACGCGATTAAAATGGTTATTCCTGAATTTGAAACTATTTTAGATACCGTTTTAATGCCTGAAGATGGAAAAGACAGTATCACGGTTCACCGTTTGTTAAAAGGTACAGAAAGTTCGGGTGTTGCAGTTCAAACTTATACTGACGACGGATTTAGCGGTCGTTTTACACTGATGGTTGGGTTCTTGCCCGATGGTTCCATTAGCAATATTGAAGTACTGGAACACAAGGAAACGCCCGGACTTGGAACAAAGATGGCTTTGCCTTCATTCAAAGACCAGTTTAAAGGTGTAAAACTATCTGACTTACCGGGTGAGAAGATTCTGGTAAAAAAAGATGGTGGTCAGGTTGATGCAATTACTGCGGCAACCATCAGTAGCCGCGCCTTTTGCGATGCTTTAAACCGTGCCCATGCAATTAATAAAAAAGGAGAGAAACAATGAATCAGACGAATAATTTTACAAAAGGGTTCTTCAGGGAAAATCCGATATTAGTATTATTGTTGGGTACTTGTCCCACTCTGGCCGTTACTTCATCGGCGATCAACGGGCTGGGAATGGGACTTGCAACCACATTTGTACTTTTCATGTCGAATGTTTTTATCTCAATGATTAAAGGCTTTGTACCTGATAAAGTAAGGATTCCTGCATTCGTGGTTGTGATCGCCAGTTTTGTGACCGTTGTTGACTTGCTGATGCAAGCCTATACACCAGCACTTTCAAACCAGCTTGGTATTTTCATTCCGCTGATTGTGGTAAACTGTATAGTTCTTGGACGGGCCGAGGCTTTCGCTGCAAAAAATAATATTTTGTCATCAGCAATCGACGGACTTGGAATGGGACTTGGCTTTGCAATGGCTTTGGTTATTCTTGGTGGAATCCGTGAAATACTGGGTGCCGGTTCACTGTTCGGGTACAAATTTATTGCAGAAAGTGCCGATGGAATTCTGGTATTTATTCTTGCGCCGGGAGCCTTCATTACTTTGGGTTTCCTGATTGCAATCCTGAAAAAATTAAACAAAACTTCCTAATCAGATTCAATCATGGAATATATCATTATCGTCATATCAGCCGTCTTTGTAAACAACATTGTTCTGGCGCAGTTCCTTGGAATTTGTCCGTTTCTGGGTGTAAGCAACAAAACTGAAACCGCATTCGGAATGGGCGCCTCAGTTCTTTTCGTTATGACTTTGGCTACCATTGTGACTTATTTGGTGCAGGTATTTGTGCTTGTCCCGCTCAATCTGGCTTTCCTGCAAACCATCAGTTTTATCCTGATAATTGCGGCACTGGTGCAAATGCTCGAAATTATCCTGAAAAAAGTAAGTCCTACCTTGTATCAGGCTTTGGGTATTTATTTACCCCTGATTACAACCAATTGCGCGGTGATGGGAGTTGCAATCCTTGTGATAAAAAAAGATTTCAATCTGGCTGAATCGGTTGTATTTGCTGTTGCCAATGCGATTGGTTTTGCGCTGGCGCTGGTCATTTTCTCCGGAATACGCGAACAGCTTGCTTTGGCTGATGTTCCGAAAGGAATGAAAGGAATTCCGATTGCATTGGTTACTGCCGGCATCCTGGCACTGGCTTTTATGGGTTTCGCCGGATTGGTGTAGGGAATGATGATTGATGAATGATGATTGATGAATGGGTTCCCAAAAGTGGTCATTTATTGTCATTCGTAGTCATTGTTAACCCTCATTTGAATATTTAATATCTTCAACATAGTTGCGGCAAGAAATCCTGAAGGGATTTAATATGAATAACCATCGGTGAAACCGGTGGATGTAAATAGGAGATGATTTAGAACCCTGAAAGGGTTCAATAATAATGCGTTAACATCTATTGAACCCTTTCAGGGTTCGGGTCTGGGGTACTATCTCATCCCCGAATTTCATTCGGGGCTATTCACATTTAACCACTTCGTGGTTTCATTTAGTTATTAAGCAGACCCTATTTATTGTCATTAGTTGTTGGAATAATATATAAAAATACAAGCAGCTTTTCCTGAGCTGCTTTTTTACTTTCAGGAAAAATGAATAGCGAAAATTTGAGCGTTAGAAAACGATTATCATTCTGTGTTAAAACCTCACTTCCGCAGGGAACAAAAACAGCTGTGTGGTTGCTGAAACTGACCATTCCGGTTACGTTTGCTGTTTTTCTGCTTGATTTTTTCGGCATCCTGAATGTGATTGCAGGATGGGTTGCCCCCTTATTTAAACTGATCGGATTGTCGGGTCAGGCCTCAATTGTGCTGATTACAAGTTTTTTCACCAACATTTATTCTGTAATTGCTGTAATGACAACGCTCGGAATCGGACACCGCGAAGGAACAATCCTTGCAGTAATGTGTCTGATTTCTCATGCGTTGATTGTGGAGACAGCCATTCAGAAAAGAACAGGATCAACGCCCTGGCGAATGGTTTTAACGCGAATATCAGCCAGTTTTATAGCTGCATGGGGCCTGAATTTATTGCTTCCGGGAGAAATGGTTGGCGCAGGCGAGAACTTTATCAGGGAAACACAGGCTTTTTCGCCTGCCCTTATCAATTGGTTGAGAGACATGGCAATCACCACGGTGAAAATTGTAATCCTGGTAAATCTTCTGTTGATTATACAGCGGATACTGAATGAATTTGGATTGATCAAATGGATTCTGAAGCCGTTTATTCCATTGTTGCGCCTTATGGGATTGCCTGCCAATACCGGATTTTTGTGGATGATTGCCAATACTTTGGGCCTTTCGTATGGTGGCGCTATCATGATAAGTG
>JAUYEQ010000565.1 GCA_030691295.1 Bacteroidota bacterium | reverse complement strand
CCTACGGTTGATACCTATACTCATTAAAAAAAAAAGATGTTTCCAGTTATTATTTTACCGGTAGAACCAAAGAATTGACCAAATGGAAATTTCCGTAATATAACATTTGGGGAAGAATTGATACTTTAATACACGATTTATCTCAAACGGCACAATGGACCTACCGAATGCCTTGAAGTCAGGTGAACCGAAAACCTGTCGGATAAGGATCTAAAACATTCAACGGCTAATTCAGGACGGTTATTTTCTCCAGAGAGGTGACTGAGGAAAACATGTACCAATTCAGGACCTGCATGATCGCGAATCAACTCAAATGCCTGGTCGTTGGATAAATGCCCAACTGCCGAAGCTACCCTGCTTTTCAAGTGATATGGATATCCTCCATCCCAAAGCATTTTCTCGTCGTAATTGGTTTCGATAAACAGTGCATGGCATTTGCGCAGATGGTGGATGACTCTCGGACAGGCTTCACCAATGTCTGTAAAAACACCAATGTGCCAATCGTCGTGTTCTATCCTGAAGGAGCAGGGTTCGGCAGCATCGTGATTCTTCAGGAACGGATGAATGGTAATTGAACCTACTTTTAACGCTTTGTCAGGAATGAAAATTTGAACCAATTCCGGACGGTCTGCTATATTCATCGCATCGAAAGTTCCCTGGCTAAACCATGCCGGAATACCCAAACGCTTGCTCAAAACCCTTACTGCATGAATATGATCGCTGTGTTCGTGCGAAATGAATATTCCCCGAACTTTCGACGGCTGCAATCCGGCTTCTTCCATGCGCAACAATATTTTCCTGGTGGAAATGCCTGCATCCACAAGCACTGCATCTTTTTCGTTGCCGATATAATAGCAATTTCCATTACTTCCAGAAGCCAATGCGCAAATTTCGATCATTATAAAAGTTTATTGTTCAGATTGTTAATTGGTGAAAAATGAAGCCACTTTGAACTAAATCCTCGGCCTCCAAAGAATTCGCATCGCGCATAAATCGTTGTTATCCGATTCCCGAACCAGGCAATTCAGGTATTCGTTATCCGATAATTGTGTGCGGGTAACGGCAATCAAATCCCCAGCCTGACCTTCTTTCAGGTAATTCACTTCCAATTCGGCAGGTTCGTTTTTGTTCAGAAATTCAATCCCAAAATCGTCCAATACGCGTTCAACCGATTTTACGCTGTTGAAATGCTGATTGATGTCTAGTTCGCTGAACAAGACGGGATAGTATTTCAATACTTCAGTATGAAGAGTTGGTTTGATGCGCCTTGGATTACGACAGGCTTTGCTATCGATCCGTTTGGGAAATGTTGCCCTGTAATCGCTCAGCCTGAAAATTTTATGAGTTTCTAAATCAAGAATCAGCCAGGCCGAACTTGCCTTTAGAAGTATTTCGCCCTTTTCGTTTTCAACAATGTATTCGCGGTAAGCGTAAATTCCATCCGTTCCGGCTGACCATGTATTCAAGGTAATTTTATCCTGCCACGCAGGGTATTTTTCGATCTGAAAATACATTCGCGACAGTACCCAGAATAAATTGTTGCTTTTTAAACTATCATATCCCCAATCCATTACCTGTGCATGTGCCCAGGCAGCTTCAATCAGGATATTGAAAATTGATGCAATTGACGCTTGCCCGTATTGGTTGGTGTGATAGGACTTTATTGAAAGATGCTCAGTGTATTTTTCCATAATTTGCAGGTTGTCTTAAACCTTTGTGCAAATGTATTGTTGAGTTTTGAATTACCAATCAATTTAGCGACTTTTGCACAAATTTTAAAATTAGATGGAGAAAATTATCATAAAAACACCTGAACAGATTGAGGGAATTAGAAAAAGCAGCAAACTGGCAGGACAAACATTGGAGTATATCGCACAGTTTGTAAGAGAAGGTGTTTCAACCGAATTGATAGATCAAAAAATTGAAGCTTTTATTCGTGAAAATGGGGCAATACCAGCAACATTGGGCTACGGCGGATTTCCGAAATCGTGCTGTGTATCGATCAATGAGGTAGTTTGTCACGGAATCCCATCTGATGAAACAATATTGAAAAACGGTGACATCCTGAACGTTGACGTAACGACCATTTTGAATGGCTATTATGGCGATACCAGCAGAATGTTTACCATTGGTGAAGTGTCGGAGGTTGCTCTCGACCTGATCGAAGTTACCAAACACAGTCTTTACCTGGGTATCCAACAGGTAAAACCTGGAAATAACTTCGGGAACATCGGTTTCGCAATCAGCAAATATGTAAAATCAAAAGGATTCAGTGTGGTTTATGAGTATTGCGGACATGGCGTCGGCATTGAATTCCATGAAGAACCGCAGATTGATCATACTTCCCGCAGAAATACCGGCCCCATTATGAAACCGGGAATGACTTTTACAATCGAACCTATGATTAATCAGGGGCGGCCCGGAACAGTGGTTGACAAAGTGGATAAATGGACTGCCCGGACAGTTGACAAAAAGCTCTCGGCACAATTTGAACATACAATTCTGATTACAGAAACCGGATACGAGGTTCTGACAGACGTGAGCGGTGAGTATTAGAGATTTAACTTAATCGTATTCCCCAACTCATAAGCAATATTTGTACTTACCAACCGCATCATGCTTTCTTCCGAGGTGCCAAAACTTAATAGGTTGATGCTGCCATACCAGACAATTTTTTGATCGATGATGGCAAACTTTTGATGAATGCTGGGTTTGAATTGCAATGTTGCGCCAATGTTTTTCAAGATCGCGATGGATTCGTTCCAAGAGCCAATATCTTTGGGTTTATAATCTTCTGTGGAGCGGGTAACGATTGTTACAGAAATTCCTCTTTGTATGACCTTTTGAAGGTCGGCGCTCATTTGGATTGTTCTCTTTTTGGTAACAAATGGGCTGACAATGGTGATTTCGCTTGTAGAATTGAGAATGTCGGCTGAATAGACGGAAATGAAATTGTCTTTGTCGAAAATAATGTTTCCAGCTTCTTCCGAAAGGGTATCGCTTTTAATAGTGTACCCGATAGAAGCATAGCCTGAAAGCCTTTTGTGGTACATCTTTTCAAGCATCCGTAAATGAACATCCACGTAGTCGTAAACAATTACCTCCTTCTTCGCTTCGTAAAGCCGGTGAAGCCGACCTGCATACTGCTGTAAAGTACCTTTCCAAGATATGGGCATGGCCAAAAACAAAGTATCAAGGCGTGGCTCATCAAAACCTTCGCCAATATAACGGCCGGTAGCCACAAGAATCATTGGCTTGTCAGTTGGCGCATTCGTAATGTGAGCCAGCGATTCCCTTGTCTCTTTTGCACTTCTGTTTCCTGTAATCGAAATCACCCCGGAAATCTGTTTCCGGAGTTCATTGGCAAGCAACTCAACATGTGCTGTCCGTTCGGTCAAAACGATGCAGTTTCTCGCTTGTTTATAACATTGAACCACA
>JAUYEQ010000564.1 GCA_030691295.1 Bacteroidota bacterium | reverse complement strand
CAAATTTAATTTTTTCTGTCAGACTGGTGGGTACTGGTTGTGTATTTTGTTTCGATTAATTGTTATTTTTGAAAACTGTAAATCAAACTAAAACTGAAACGAGTGAAGAATATTCAGATTGATGATTCCATAGGTATTCCCAAATACCGGCAAATCATCAATTCAATTTACACAGCCATCTCCATCGGGGAACTTAAACTGGGCGATAAAATTCCTTCGCTCAACCAGATTTGCGTCGAATTTGAATTGTCGCGCGATACTGTAATGGTGGCATTCAACGAGTTAAAAGCAAAGGGCATCATTAATTCCATTCCCGGGAAAGGATATTATATCAATAGTGTTGAGATTAATCTTGATCAGAAGATTTTCGTCCTTTTTGACGAGCTCAATGCCTTTAAAGAAGATTTATACACGTCGGTGCTGAATAGCCTGGATGCGAAATCAAGCGTTGATATTTATTTTCACCATTTTAATTATCAGGTATTCAAAGATCTTATTTCTGAAAGTATCGGCAAATATACTTCGTATGTGATCATGCCTGCAACATTTGATGAAACCGTTGATGTTATTTCGAAACTTCCGAAAGAAAAGGTGTATATTCTCGACCGGTTAAAAGCTGATTTGCTGGATTATCCGGTTGTTTATCAGGATTTTGAACAGGATGTTTACGATGCATTAATCGATGGTTCCGACCTGCTCCAGAAATACACCAAACTGATTATGATTTTCCCCGGCGGAAAAGAACCGGAAGGGCGAATGATTGGTTTTCAGCGGTTTTGCAAGGAAAAAGGTTTTCAGTTTGAAATTATCAGGAATTTACTGAGCAAGGAAATGAAAACGGGAGAAGCCTACTTTGTTCCGTCCGACCGTAATTTGGTGCGACTTGTAAAAATGGCCGCCGAAAAAAATCTTGAATTGGGAAAAGATGTTGGTATTGTTTCGTTTAACGATACCGTTCTGAAAGAAGTTGTGGCAGGAGGAATCACCACCATTTCAACCGATTTCAATTTAATGGGGCAAACCCTTGCCCGGATGATTCAGGAAAGAAGTGTCGGGAAAATCAGGAACCATTCAT
>JAUYEQ010000561.1 GCA_030691295.1 Bacteroidota bacterium | reverse complement strand
ATGAATGGTTGGTTCTCCTTTTTTCCTGAACCCAAGCAATGCAGTACCGATACAGTTAATTTCCAGATTGTAGTATTCGTCATTTCCTTCAGGAGATAGGAAAAACTCGACACAGCTATCTGTCCAAACCGGTCCGTTACTTTCGGCAACTTCAGCTTTTACCGACTGTTCTGTAACCTGATATTTCAGAAACAGTTCATTTTCGTTGAATGCAATCTGTACCGAAACGTCTGGTTTATAGGGGAATTCATTCCAGTTTACCATTTCGAGCTGAAGAGGATCAATCTCAAGATCAAGCGTCTCGGAAACCAGTTCCAAAGGTGGATTGGAAAAACCCTGGAGTATTTGTGGAATTATCATTTATTCGTTTTTGCGATCGTTTAGGGTACCGATAAGTGTCGGAAATAATTTGTTCAATTAAATAAATTCGGGTTAAGCAACTAAACCGGCATCAATTCGCAAAACATAGCCAAGTTTACGCATCATCACATCACAGTCTTCCCACAATAGCCCAAATGTTTTTACATCGGCTAGCCCTAGCCGGGTCAGAATGTCGCGAACAACTTCCGGATCTTCTCCCTGTATATCCCCTTCCATAAAAGCAGTTTCGGCCCATTCTACCAAGTCGTTAATGGTTGTTTTGTGTTGCAAATAATTCAACAGATTAACAGCTATTTGTTGTTTTGTTATTATCATGGCTCTATCTTTTTATGTCCTTTGTCAATAGGATATTTCTCATGTATTTCCACCAGAATTCCGTGTTCATTATAAATTTCCTGCCCAAAGGTTAAAGTCGCTTCTTCCTTGTCAACGGTTTTAATGTATCGGGCTTTCCATCCCAACCTTCCTTCAATTTCAAACCAATATGTTCTTGAACCATCAGGCGATTCTTTCCAATTAAGGAATTTTTTTTCGTTTTCCTGTCTTTTGTTGGTATTCAATGAAATGCGTTTAAATTATTGGTTTGAAAAAAAATATTTTCAAAATTAATGAATCTAAGGAAGAAACCAGCTTTGAGTCAATATTTTTTGAAGCTTAAAATTGGAGCATATTTAAAGATTATTACATTACTGGTCTTATCTTAAATTGGTTGTAACCACCCTTACAATCCTGCACATTTCATCATATTGTTTCTCCATACTGGTCAATAATTTATACTGGGCAATGGTGCGCTGATAATTGTGCTCCGGATGTTTGATTTTGTAATAGTTGTCGCCGTCGATGTAATCCATCAAAAAACGAAGCACCTGTTCGTAGGTTATATATTTGGCCGAAAATGCGAGGTATTCAAGTTCTTTTTCATTCAGAAAGCCAATTGTTTCTGAAAGATAACCGCGCGTAAAACCTTCGAAAATCCGGATGTCGGACGATACATTGTTCAGGTCGGCATCGTCCTCTTCACCGGTATTGGTGTATGAACGCATTGCATCGCCAAAATCATTCAGGCAGGTACTGTTCAGAACCGTGTCGAGGTCGATCACACAAAGCACTTCGCCGTTCTGATCGAATAGTATGTTATTTATTTTGGTATCGTTGTGGGTAACACGGGTCGGAATCTCGCCGTTTTCAGCCAGTTTCCAGAAGTTGAGCATCTCTTCGCGACGACTTTCAACCCATTCAATTTCTTTTGCAAGTTTTGCTTTACGACCAACCAGATCGTTGGCCAGAACTTTGTCCCATTGCTCAAAACGGTAGCGGATATTGTGAAATCCTGGCAAAATATCCGTCAGTGGTTCGTTCAGATCAGCCACCATCGACTGAAATTTTCCGATTCCTTTTCCGCCCTGAAAAGCCAGTTCCGGAGTTTTTGCAGCCTGATAGGTAATGGTGTCGGCAATAAAAATACAAACAGCCCAAAATTCGTCTTCTTCATCCTTAAAATAAAGCATGCCATCAGTTGAAGGAATTACAGTCATTGCTTCCCGCAAAGGGTTTCCGTTTTTTGCAATCACTTTTTTCTTGATGTGGGTACAGACCTTTTGGATATTTTGCATCATTGCCGGAACATTCGTGAAAATACGCTTGTTTTTCCGCTGCAAAAGATAATCAGGAGAGTTTTTTCCGAAAGTGCGGATGATAAATGTATCATTGATAAATCCTTCGCCCATTTGTTCTACTTTTTCAACTTTCCCTTCGAGTTGAAAATTGGCCGCTATTTGTTCAAGGTTCATAAATTGTAGTTTTTGATTTAGACGTTCCAAAGGTATATTTCATTTAAATGTTTAAACAAATATATTACTCATCTTTCAATCTATTCGTCACAAATTGCGAATTCAATGGCCTTTAATGCTTTTCTTTTTCCTGTCCAGGCATTGCAGTCCTTGTATTTTTATTAATTTTGGGCGACCTTAATCAATTTATAAACAACAAACCAAAATTTTATGCTGAAAAAGACAGGAGAATTTCTTCGCAAACGAATGTTTTTCCTTTTATTTATTTCGTTTGCCATCGGAATTTTAGCTGCCGTTACGGGCAATAAAGCTATAGAATATACTTCAACCGACGAATTTTGTGCTTCATGCCACGTTCATCCGCATGTATTTGAATCATGGAAACTTTCTACCCACTACGACAATAAAGGTGGGATTCAGGTTCATTGTGTCGATTGCCATTTACCTCCAAAGGGCGAAGGTTATCTTTACCAAAAAGCCAGATTAGGAATCAAGGATATTTATGGAGTTCTGTTCAAAGATTCGGCTGAATTTAACTGGGAAGCCAAGCGAACAGTTGAAAAAGCACAACATTTCACCTTCAAAGCCTCGTGTGTGAAATGCCATGCCAACCTTTTCCCTTTAAAACTGAACAAGGAAGGACAAGACGCTCACCTTTATTATACCCAAAACGAAGAAAAACTGGAATGCATTAATTGTCACTTGCATGTGGGACATTACGATCCTAAAGCCGTGCACGCCAGTAACTCCGATTTTGGTAAAGGTTCAGGAATTAACCAAACGGTTTATACCGAAGCTACCAAAGTAGAGAAATTCGCGAATTTTACTGAAATGATTCCCGGCTCAACCATTTCATTCAGTATGATCGCAATTCCAGGCGGGAAGTTTAAATTGGGCAGCCCCGAAAATGAACCCTACCGCAAAACGGATGAAGGTCCGGTAAAAGAAGTTGAGCTCAGTCCGTTCTACATGGCCGAAGTGGAAGTTACCTGGGACGAATTTCTGGCATTTTACGGACAGACCGGAAGAGAAGGCCGCACTACAGACATAAAATCAGCTGTTGCTACCAGCGAGGTAGATGCCATCAGCGGGCCAACGCCTCCTTATGGACAACCCGACCAGAATTGGGGTTTAGGAAACCGGCCTGCCATTACAATGCGATACGAAACAGCCGTAACTTACTGCAAATGGTTGTCGCAAAAAACAGGTAAAAAATACCGCCTGCCAACCGAAGCCGAATGGGAATACGCCTGTCGCGCTGGTTCGCAAACGCCTTATTTCTTCGAGGGTGACCCTAAAAAATATTCGAAAAACCGTTTGCTGAATAAAATATTTGGTGCAGATACCACGAATATTGACCGTTACGTTATTTACTCCGGAAACAGTATGGCAAAAACGCAAAAGCCCGACGCAGTGAAACCTAATCCGTTTGGCCTGAAAAACATGCTTGGAAATGTCTCGGAATTCTGTTCCGATTGGTATGCTCCTGATGCCTATTCATTATTGACTGACGGTACAAAAGATCCGAAAGGTCCGGCTTCAGGAACCGATAGGGTTATCCGCGGAGGTTCGTTCAAAAGCGAACCCACCGACGTGAGAAGCGCTGCCCGCGACTTTACGCGCGACGAAGCCTGGATGAGAACCGATCCGCAAATACCAAAAAGTATCTGGTGGTATTCGGATTGCAACATGGTGGGATTCCGTGTTGTATGCGAACTGGATGAAACTACCGGAAAATAAATTTCAGGAATGAACGAAATAAATAAATTAAATACAAAACAATAAAACTAAACGAACCATGAGTGAATCAAATTTTTCAAGAAGAAAATTCCTGGCCAGTGCAGCTGCAATTGGAGCTGTTGGAGCTATTGGTGCAAACGTATTGAGTTCATGTTCAGGTACTAAAAAACCTGCAGTTGCTTTAAATCTTCCTCCGCTTTTAGATGTTGCCCCAGATGGAGCTCCGCTTAAAGTGGGTGTTATTGGTTGCGGCGGACGCGGATCGGGCGCGATGATCGATTTTCTGAACGCGGGTCCAAACCTTTCGGTTCATGCTCTTGGCGATACTTTTCAGGATAATATTGACTCTTGCCGTGCAAAACTGAAAAAAGAAAAAAATCTGGAAGTGGCCGACGAAAATGTATTTGTTGGTTTCGACTCCTACGAAAAAGTGATTGCATCGGGAGTTGACGTAGTAATTCTGGCTGAACCTCCACATTTCCGCCCAATGCATTTTGAAGCTGCTGTTCAGGCACGCAAACATATATTCATGGAAAAACCGGTTGCTGTTGATCCGGTCGGAATCCGCTCGGTAATGGCTTCAGCAAAAAAAGCCGAATCACTTGGCCTGAAAATCGTTACCGGAACTCAACGCCGCCACCAACGCGACTATATTGATGTTTACACGCAAATTATGAACGGCGCTATTGGCGAAATTACCTCGGCCAATTGCTACTGGAACCAAAATCAGTTGTGGTACCGTAACCCAAAAGCCGAATGGTCTGAAATGGAATATATGATCCGCGACTGGGTGAACTGGTTGTGGCTGTCGGGCGACCATATTGTTGAGCAACACGTTCATAATATCGACGTAATTGGCTGGTTTACCGGAATGCACCCAACCAAAGCTGTAGGTTTCGGATCACGCCAGCGTCGCGTTACCGGCGACCAGTACGATAATTTCAGTGTTGACTTTGTTTATGAAAACGGAATGCACATGCATAGTATGTGTCGCCAAATAAACGGTACAACCAACAATGTTTCTGAATTTATAATGGGAACAGAAGGTAAAACCAATTGTAAAGATACAATCTGGGATTTGAAGGGAACACAAAAATTCTCTTATGCATATCCGCTCGACGAAAAGGGAGAAGCTATGAAGAGCGTAAAAATCAGTCCTTACGTTCAGGAGCACATTGATTTGGTAACCTGTATCCGCCAGAACATTGCTGTAAACGAAGCCGAACAGACAGCCATCTCGAACATGGTAGCCATTATGGGCCGCGTTTCGGCTTTCACCGGAAAAGAAGTGACCTGGGACGAAATGATGAACTCTGACATGAAACTTGGACCAACAACTTACATTATGGGAACAGTTGGAATCGTTGATACTGCAAAAGTTCCTGTTCCGGGTGAAGAGAATAAAGCTTAGTGATTGCAGTTTTCAGAAAGAATTAAAAATCCCGGGTTCGATTGAATCCGGGATTTTTGTTTTCGAGATATACATTTACACATGAATCTCCTGCTGATTATCCTTCAAAGGATATTCAAGGGATGAACTTTGAACAGTTAAAAGCGTATTTAGACCGGACAAAGCTTAAACCAAAAACTACCTGAAATGTCGTATTCAGCTTAGGCTTTTAACCTTCCCCGGTACAATTCTAACAGGAAAGATCAAATCTCAATTTTCGCTACAACCCAGATTCACTGTTTCAATTATTCTCGCTTAAGAACAGTTGCGATTCGACCGACGGTAACAATTTTGTTACTATATTTGCCATGTGATAACCAATCGAAAATGGTATGCCTGAGGTTTTCAGAATATTTGGAATGCGTTTTTTCTTTTTTGCAAATGAGCATTTGCCCATACATATACATGTTCAGAATGCAGATGGAAGAGCCAAATTTCAGGTTTCACCAAAGGTAAAATTAATGTCAAACAAAGGATTAAAGTCCTCTGACCTGAAACTGGCTGAAGCGGTTATTGAAGAGAACGAAACAACCATTATTAAAGCATGGGAGGTATTTCATGGAAAAGCGGAGTAATTTGAAAATAGAAAAAGTTTGGTTTGATGACGAAAACATCTACATCCGTACTAACGATGGGACAAAAAAAAGCCATCCGCTGCGTTGGTTCGACAGGCTGTGGAATGCAACACCTGAACAACGCCAACGATATGAGTTAAGCTTGTGGGGTGATTCAATTCATTGGCCTGAATTGGACGAGGATTTAAGTCTGGAAGGTTTTTATACCTTCAACAAAGACGAAATTGAAAAGCAAGAAAATGAGGTGGCGCGTGTGTTTAGCAAATTTCCTGCAATAAACATTACCAGGTTTGCCGAACGTGCCAAAATTAACCGAAGCTTGCTGGCAAGTTATGTATGTAATGAAAAGAAGCCGGGCTCCAAAAATAAAAAGCAAATTGAAGTGGCCTTACACCAACTTGGAAAAGAATTGTTAGCGGTAAAATTATAGATTGCCCTTCGGAACAACAAATATTTTTTTCAAAAAGATCAATGACCTTATTATTGGGATAGCTGAAAAGTCGTATTCAGCTTAGACTTTTAACCTTCCCCGGTGCAATTGGCTGACTGGGAAGATCAAGTCCCAATTTTCGCCCCAGACAAGATTTCCTGCTTCAATTTTGAATTGTTTAAAAAGTTCGATGTCCCTGTATTTATCGTGTTGTGGGTGTGGCCGTTTTTCAAGAAAATTGCCAAAATCAACGGTTTTAACTGAATGGTCATTAAACTCAATTTCAATTTTATATCCATCAGTATAACGAGCTTTTTCAACCTGAATTGCTTTCAGACCTATCTGATCTTCCGGGTTATTTTTTCGTTTTTTGGTTCTATTTTTAGTAGATAAAATTGCGTCCATTTTTCAACGATTTTAAGATAATAAGCAAAAACAAATTTTTCAATATCCTTTCGGTAGGAAGGAGGTATAGGTTTCGATCCAATTGATCGCTTGAATTTAATGTTTACAAGCTTTCCTTCCGAAATTTCAAGTTCAATAACCGATTCGTATTCTCCATAACGCGCATGAACGTGTAAAGGTTTGTGGTCGTTGGAATAAAAGAAGAATATGAATCCTAGATATTCAAAGATCTTTGGCATCTAATAAATTGGCTTTTGATGAAACAAATCTAATCATTTTTTGAAGGATTTTTTGTTAGCCTTTCTTATAGTCAAACATATAATTCACCACACTTTCGTATTCATTTCCAATCAATACGTCGAAATTGTAATGCTGAGGAGTGTGGGGTTATTGGCTATAAGAACGAGATACTGCGAAGTTCATCGGCATATCTTTTCAGTCCGGTTTCAATGCGTTGGGTTACTTTTCTGCTAGGTTTTTTAATACCTGTTACATACTGCCTCATAAGGCTTTCGTTGATACCTGATATTCGTGCCAGACTGCTTTGGTTTATCAGTCCGCTGTAACCGTCAATCAGGGCAGGAATGTCCTGAAAAACGAATTCAAAACGATAAGGTCCGTTCATCCAGGGTTCGCGCTCATCTTCATACAATCCTTCGATATGAAAGGAAAGGCCATCTGCTAAATCACGCTTCAATTTTTCAACAGTTTCACGGGCAATTACATATCCATCAATTTCTGGTAGGTGTGCCGATACTCCTTTACCTGCCTTACATACAATCACTTTCAGTGTTTTCATTTTGATAATGCCATAAATTTTAGTCAACAAAGTCTTTAAATTTCAATCCTGATTGCTTTTCCATACTTTTCAAGTTATCAATCAAGACATCCTGCGATAGTTTACCGTCAACGGTAACTGTTCGTTTAATGACAGAGTGCTTAAACTGCCGGTGACTTGTGCCGTTTTGCCGGGCCAAATACCAGCCTTGTCCAATCAATATCTGAATTATTTCACGAACGCTAAATACTCTTTTCATCCGCCATGTTATTACAATAGTTCAAAGGTAACAATTAAAGTTACTTTAAATGCTGCTGTGATCATGAAATCTCATTTTTTACAAAATCAAATTCATACTTCCTCAATGCCAAATCTGCAAAGGAAAATCAGGATAGGTATAGGTAACCATTTGGTATTTAAAACCTTCGACAGTTCATTCACAGGTCAATGCAAATTATCCGATAATTTAGATACAGCGGTATGTAAAATATCGGATAATTTATATAGAACGGTGTGTAAATTATCGAAAAATGAAGTTCCTCTCTGTTTATTCAACCTTGTAATTCACCACCGTTCCATCCTCATTTCCAACCAAAAGGTTAAAATACGAGCTTGAATCGTTGAATTTATCAAGCACAAAAGCGGTGTTTCCGGCTTGAGGGAATCCACGGGCGACAGATCCGTTAGCATTGAGCAGATAAATTTTGTTCTCGCCACCTGTAACAATGCCTATCTTAAAGATGCCGGGGCCATAAGAGCAAACGAATGGGGTCTCGCTGATTACATAAGGGAAACTCCGGTCGAACAATTTCTTCCCGTCGGAAGCAAATACGGTCAGTTTCTTCCCTTCAGCAAAAAGATATTCTACAGAACCGTTCCCGTCAATATCTTCAGCAGCAAAAAGATGACTACCGCCAAACTTGCCGACTTCCTTCGTTTCTGTTTGTCCGGTAAAATCCTGAATGTAAATTTTGCCGGTCAGATCAGTTGAAATCAATCGTGGATTTCCATCATTTATAAAAGTCAGTTGGTTTGTCGAACGGCTGAACGGAGCTGGCTGAATGTCGCGGCTTTTCCCTTGCCAGTCGAGGTAATAGGTGTTTTCCTGATCTGAAAAAACGATGTGGGTTTTTCCATCGATAAAGTAATGACTGACCGGTTTGGTAACTAAACTTTCTGATCCTTCAAAATTCCACTTTGGAATTAGCTTCCCGTCACGATCGTATGCATATACTTTTTTGTCTTCTCCGGCTACGAAAAAGCGGTATTCTCTGTTTTTCCCAAATTCAGACACCGACACCCCGTTTGAAGCCATTGCTTTAAAATAAACCGGGTATTTTCCCACTTTGCTTCCCGTACGGTCAACCACATACAATTGGGATTTGGTATTGAAAAGGTACTGAAACCTTTTGGTCTGGTAAATGTCAATCAGATGGATTTCGGAGATAACCGGTTCGGGCAGATTCAACTTCCAGAGAATGACACCTTCTTTGTTGATCAGGTATATGTTGTTCAGTTTATCGGTTACGATCATTTCTTTGTTGGCCAAATCCTTGTGATTCAATACCAATTTAGGTTTTAGAGCCAGAGGTGCATCAAGTTTTAACTGCCAGATAGCTTCTGGTTCTTCCTTTAAATTCGGATCGTATTTCAGGTTAATTTTATTCTCAATCATATTTCCTGAAACCGAAAACTGCCACGAAAAAGTACTGAATTTACGAATCGCTTCTTCGCTGTCTGTCAATTTTGCACTAACATCGTTTTTGAGCAGAGCGTCTTTCAACCTGAAAACTTTTGGGATTTTGGCGTAAACATAAAAGTTAGCTTCGGGTTGGCTATTTTCTGTATAAACCTTGTAAATAGAGTCGTTGGCAAGGGTTTTTTCCGAAACAAGGCTTTGCAGATAACCTTTCAGTCCGGGCAAATTATCGCCCCAAATCAGGTATTTGCGATACAAAACAATGTAGTTACCGTTGATTCCCGAAAATGCCTGACCGAAAAGCGATTCGGCCATGTTGCTAATTGGCAGGCGATAAATATCGAACGAATTCTTGCTGTCAACAGCATATTCTGTATGCAAATTATCGGTTCCCTCATTCGCGGCGCGACTGAATTCAGATACAGTTTTCCCGATTTTATCTTTTGCATCCCTTTCATTGATTATTTCGTCTACAAAAAACCGGTTTTGTCCCGGATTCGATTTGTTGATGGTGGTATAAACACCTGCGAACTGAGTACCGCCAATCTCTTTGAACAAGCGGATGGCATCGGTTTTTGTTTTCTTCTGAAACTCCATCAGGCTCATTTCGCGCGGATAATAATTCCCGTTTGCCTTGATATACGATTCGTAATGATCCAGATAGCTGGTCGTATTTTTCAGGTTTAATGCTACAAAGTAGGTCGCATTCGCCGGAATTGCTTTTTCAATGGTGATTTTTTGCGCATTCTGATCAAGGAAAAGATTGAGGTAATGATCGCTCGAATCTTTGGTATAACTGAAGCCGTTTATTTCCAAATCAGAGGGCTTAACCGTAAGATTAAGTCCCGACCAGCTTGAATATGCATCGAGATTTCCGATTGTATTACGCATTTCGGGAGAAACAAATTTGGCAAGTAACTGGGGAATAGTTAGATGATTGATGAAAATATTCGCCAATGAATTTTCTTCGATGGTTTTATAGAGTTCGGTAAATTCGTAATCGCTAAGTAAATTTTCAGAATTGGTTTGCCTGATGGCTTGTTCGAGCAAAATAAAATCTTCGCTCACCATTAGTACATCGTTGGCGCAAGCGTAAAAAAAACTGAGTTCTGCCGACCGTGCATTAAAAATGGTCGTATTATCGTAGTTCTTCCGGGTGACAGAATATTCCGAGCCCAGATCAGAAGAAATTGTGGCCGTCGCCGAATTGGACTCGTTTTGGTCGTTCATCTGTACCAGAAAGAGGTTGGTCTGCTGGTTTTTACCTGTTAGATTAACGGAAACAATCACCGATTTCCCCTTCAGCAAACTGTTAATTCCTGAATGGGCGCCTACAAAATCGCTGAACCTTCCAATTTCGGAAAAGAGATTCTTAACCGCCGGAATTCCATTTAATTCAGTAATAATAGGCTGATTGCCTTTTATTTCACGGTAAAATGCTTCGGTATTTTTTATTTCAATCAGCAACGGACATTTCTGCGGAACAGCTTTGTATGCCGGGTTTTGCTTGGTCGAGAAGGTTTGTATCACCTGTTCGCCCGAATCTTTCGGAAAATATTTAATGCCCAGTAAAACTGCTGCAATAACCAAAATTACAATTCCTGAAATGA
>JAUYEQ010000545.1 GCA_030691295.1 Bacteroidota bacterium | reverse complement strand
TTCAATGCCTTTTCGACAAAGAATAAACCGCTTACGGGTCCGCATCCTTCAGGCATGTGGGCGCCCATACTACTCAGGTTAACCACATTTTTTACTCCTGACGCTTTGATCGCAGCAGCGTAATTTTCACCTATTCCGGCGATGTATTTTTTCCAGTCAGCGGCTCCAAAATAAGGTGGCACCATTGTATAGACGGCGTCGGCATCAGTGAATGCTTCTGTCAAAAAACCGACGTCTTCAACCGATCCAATTGCGGCTTCGGCTCCCATTTCTTCAATAACTGCAGCTTTTTCATCCTTACTGCTCACCACCGTTACATCATGTCCGGCAGCAATTAATTTTTCAGCAAGTGGTTTGCTGATGTTTCCCAATGAACCTGTTACAACGTATTTCATAACTAATATTTTAATTGTTCGGAAATTGAACGTGAAAGGGAGGTGAAAAGTTCATGCTAAACGCAGCGTCATGCTGAACTTGTTTCAGCATCCCTTCTATGATGGGACCCCGAAATGAATTCGGGGTGACCGGGACTCGACAAAATCGAGTTAACACAAGGCTAGAAATAGAAGATGTTTTTTTGGCCGCGTTTTTCCTGGTAAGTTCCTTTGCGAACAACTTTTACGATCGACCGGCGGTTTACTTCATGCTGTTCTTCGGCGCAGGGAACACCGTTTCCGCAATTGTTGAGCAATCGTGTTTCTCCGTATCCCTGATACAGCAAACGGTTAGGGTCAACTCCTTTTGAAACAACATAGTCGAAAGCTGCACGTGCCCTTTTCTTCGACAGCAACATGTTGTATTCATCGCTTCCCCGTGAGTCGGTGTGCGATTCGATCCTGATTTCGAGATCGGGGAACTCTGCAAGCAAGGCAATTAATTTATCAAGGGTAGCCATCATTTCTTTTCCCACATCCGATTTATCCAACTCGTAATTGATGTATTCGAGCTCGATCACCTGAAGGGACTCGCCTCCCTCTTCTTCCATACTTATTGGTGCGGGGGAATTATCTTCCGCTTCCTCTATTTTTAGTTCAAGAAAAATTTCAGAAAATACTTCGTCGTTTGGCCTGAGTGCACCTGTGGCAATAGGTTTTTCGTTTTCAAAATAAAATTCCTTCGTTACATTCAGTATATATTGTTGACCCTTGTTTACTTCAAATTCAAACTGCCCGTCGGTTCGGGTGATGGTTGTCTGTACAGTATTACCATTTTCGTCAATTACATTCACTATAGCATCAGGAAGAATGTCTTTTGTGTCACGGTCTCTGATGACCCCGCGAATAATTACCGGAACCCGAAGTATCTTCAGGAAATACAAATCATCGTTTCCTTTACCACCAAGCCGGTTCGACGAAACATAGCCTTTCATCCCTGTAGAATCGAGCGCAAACCCAAAATCATCTTTGGATGAATTGACCGGATAACCCATATTCTCAATGCTGTTGAAAACTCCGCGTTCAGGAACAGAAAAATAAATATCGAGACTTCCAAGTCCGCCATGGCCGTTGCTTGAAAAGTAAAGAACACCGTCGCCACTGATAAAGGGAAAAAACTCGTTTCCTTCGGTATTGATTTTTGGACCTACATTGAAAGGTTTGCTCCACTGACCATTTGAGAATACGCTGAAATAGATGTCTGACTTGCCATAACCTCCGGGCATATCGGATGCGAAATAAAGAATAGAACCATCTTTGCTAACCGATGGGTGCCCAACTGAATATTCGTCGCTGTTGTACCTGAAACTTCCCGTCATTTTCCAATCCCCATCCTCAAGTTTTCCCTGAAATATTTTCAGGTTCACCACGCCTTCGTTGCTTTTCGATGTTTTTCCCCTGACGAAACTGTTTCGCGTAAAATAAATAATGTCTTTTTTCTGATCAAAGGAAACCGGACCATCGTGGTAGGAGGTTTTCAATTTTGGGGCAAATGGCACTGGAGATGAAAGGTCGCCGTTGACTGGATTTATACTTGCCGAATACATATTGAGGTATGGAAGTTCGTTCCATTTGTAACTCACTGTTGATTTGGTTCCGATAGAGGTGGAGGAAAATACCAGCATGTCTTTGTAGAATGCAGGTCCCATATCCGATCCTTGTGTATTCAACGACACATTCCTCATTTCAAAATTGGTTGAATCGCGCATCAAAAACTGAATGTACTCCAATAATGAAACCTGAATGTTTACACGGCCATCCTCGGGACGAAGCTCCGAATATTCCTTCAGCCATTGCTCGGCAAGCAGGTATTTGCCATTGCTCTTCAGTGACTGAGAATAATTAAAGATATCTTCAGGTGTTTCTGCCCGGCGGTCCATCAGCTTTTTCAGCCAACGCTCAACCTCCTCGGTATTCCCAACATTCCTGTTGGCATCGGCCAGTCTTCGCACCACGTAGTTATCGGTCGTATCTCTTTGGTAGGCATATTCATACAATCCGATGGCATCTACATAAGCAAATTCATCAAAACTTTTATCCGCGAGTTTAGTCGTCAGTTTCTGGCTGAAACCCTGATCCGGCAAAAGCAAAATCAACATCAGGCATAAAAGAAATATGATAGGATTCTTAGCCATTGATACTCGTTCAATTCATTAAAAATAACGCGGCGACCTTACCCTGCCACGATCAAAACCAAAGTCGAAACTAACCATCACCTCATGAGTCCCTTTGTTGTAAAAACCGAGACGTGAAGTCGGAAGGTCATACGAATAGCCGATTTTCAGATGATCGTTTACCTGTATCTGGAACAATCCGCCAAACGAATCGCCTATCCTGTACATGGCTCCCAACCACAACCGGTCATAAAACATGAATGTACCATTCACATCCAACGACATCGGGGAATTGCTAACAAAACGGGTCAGAACGGATGGCTTAAATTTAACAATTCTATTTACATCGAATACGTAACCGCCCATAAAAAAGATGTGTATCTGCTCTTTGTTTAAATGCTCGACTGAAAAATCGTTTTTATTGATGGTGTTTTTTATGAGTTTCGGAATTGCCAGACCCAGGTAATAACGTTGGGCATGGTAAAAAGCACCCACTCCAAAATTGGGTAAGAAGTTGCGGTTGATATCGTTGGCAAAAACCGGATCGTTTGGATCGTTGGTTAGCAAATCGGTGAGGCCGGCTTCGTAGAAATTAACGCCGGCTTTTAAACCAAGAGCAAGATTGCGCTTGTTACTGAAACGTAAAGTATAGGAATAGTCGAAATACAGACCAGTTTGCCTGATTGGACCAATGCGATCGTGCAAAAACGACAAGCCCAAGCCCATATTTGTATTGGAAATTGGCGAATGCATCGCGAAAGTTCTGGTGTCGGGGGCATCAGCCATCGTTACCCATTGGTCGCGCGATACCACCATCATGGTGAACACTTCCTTTGATCCGGCATAGGCAGGATTGATGGTCATCATGTTTTCCATGTATTGTGTGTACATCGGATCCTGTTGGGCAAAAGTTTTCCCTGCAAGAAACACCGAAAGGATCACCAGAAATAGTAGGGCAACCAGATGGCTAAGATGTACGATGTAATTTTTGTTCTTCAAGTTATATTTATTTTTAAAATCGTATTTTTTATTTTACCTGATTTCCGTCCGAAATATGGTTTTCCGTTGAAAAACATTGCTGCGCGGACGGGTTCCGACCTTTTATATTCATTTCTACAAATATTTCGCACCTAAAGGCGCTTTTTGCATTTTCTTATTCCTTATTCGATATTCTTTATTTCTTTTATTTCCATTTTTCCATTCCGTCCGAAATGTGACAATTGCTTTGT
>JAUYEQ010000537.1 GCA_030691295.1 Bacteroidota bacterium | reverse complement strand
CGTCAATTAAAACCAATTGTTTGGTCGGTTTTGGCATCTGAATATTCCGATATACGATCGTAGGTCTTTCGTTAATCCTGAAATCCTGAACGAAAAGCTGAATAATTAAATCGGGTCTGGCATTCAGAGTCGTCAATTCTTCCCGGGAATAAAATTGTACAAAATCCCGTTTCGATACATTTTGTTGAGTCCAATAAAAAAATTCTTTGTCCAGCTTTTCAGTTAGCACGTCCACCGTTTTAAAATCCAACTCCAGGGGTTCAATCAGTACCTTTAACATGCCATAATTTTTAGCTTCTTTAATTTTATCTGCAACGGCTTTGTATTCCAGATTTAGTTGTGCCGCTCTTTTAAAATAGAAGTAAGCTTCTTTTGCTTTCTCTTTCGAATTCTGTTCTAGGCAATCTTCCCCCGCCTGATAAAATTCGGCTACTGCTTTTGTCTTTGCATGATCAATTTCAGAGGTATAAATTTTGGGTTCACAAATCAGTTGCGAAGCCACAGAATTAAATCTGATTTCATCTCCCAGCCCATTTACGGTTTCAAGAATATCCAGCGTTTTGGTCCATTTTAACGGTTCATTGTCCATTAAAATCCGGTCAATTTCTTGCTGATAAAAATTTATGGCCTGATAATAGGTTTCCGTAACTTTTCTTTTCGCTTTTTGGCTTTTCGGGTGGCTGCTCAATCGGAAAATAGACTGGTTCAAAACCATGGCATAATCAGGTTTTTTCGTAGAACCTGTTCCGCTGGAGTAGCTCACGAATACTATTGAAAAACAAAAGGTAATGAAGCAGAATTTATGCATTGGGTTTTGCCTGAATCCTAATTGTACTGCCTAAAATAATTGGTCAGTTTTTCTGCCATTTGATTGAAAATGGGTTTTGTAAACAGCACAAACATATCCTGCGAGGCGGGTGGCATGACCATTTTGTTGTTCAGAATTGAAATGAGTTCTTTATCGAGCACCTCATTGTCGCCTACAAAAATACCGTACCTGTTTTGCCACGTAAACTGACCAGGAATTTTATCGGTGAAAAGTATTTTTTGCGACTGATATTCAACCGCTTTCAGTTCCAGCAACCCGCCCGATGCAACCTGATCTGTCAGTATTTTAATTTTTCCCTTTTTTGTTACTGTTCTGGTGCGCGTGGCTGTTGAATCTTTCGAAATTTTAACCTGGTATTTTTCTTCCACCTGACGCGAAAGTTCTTTTTCTTCCTCAAAATGTTGCGGACGATCAATGAAGAAATCGTAGAAACCCATTTGTAAAACCATGTCCGGATATTTCAACTTTGCTCTGTCTGCCTCTTCCGGAGAAAAGAAGTGTACAAAATCTTTTTCCTGAAACTGTTGATTGAGCATCTGGAAAACATTGTCGTAAAAGAATTGTGCTGAATATTCGTATTTGCCATTTACCGGAATTTGTTCCACCACTACTTTTAAGGTGGCTAAATCCTTTGCCTGAGATATTTTTTGTTTGGTATCCTTGAAACCGCGAACCAAACCATCGGCATTCAGAAAATGATAATAAGCTTGTTTGGCAGCTTCGCGTGTTTGTCGGCTGAGAGCGTCCATTCCCGCATCATAAAATTCCTGAGCAGCACGATTCTGAACGTCGGCCATTTCGGAAGTGTATGTTTTGATAGAGCTGACAAGACTGCGGGCTGCAGGAATCCGGCGAATTTCATCTGACATACGATTGACAGTTTGCATGATTTCAAGTGTTTGTTTCCACCTGAATTGATCGTTTCCCGTCAAAACCTGGTCGATTTCTTCCTGATAAAAAGCCACTGCCATCGGGTAACCTTCACGGACTACCTGCATGGCTTTACGATTATCCGGGTCGCTGCTTAAACGGTTGGCTGCCTTCATTATCGCATCGTAATAGTCACCGCGTTGCAACGATTTTTTACCTGTTGAACAAGAATTCAGGAGTAAAATAGCGGTTAAAATGAAAAGAAAATATTTTCGCATAAACAATGTATTAACTGATTGAAATAATTTAGTCACCAAATATAAGACAATTTCACACCCTGATAATTACTATTTCCAAAAGGAACCACGGATAGTTTAGAATCTGAAGTGCGATGGCTGACTAAATTTCCGACAAGCGTGCCGATAGCAGCTCCGGCAACCACATCGCTCAGCCAGTGTTTGTTGTCGTAAACTCTTGAAATTGCAGTAAGTGAGGCCACCGAGTAGGCCACAACAGGAACCCATTTGTGATCGCGGTATTGGGTTGCAATTACAGAAGCAATGGCAAAAGAAGCAGTTGCATGACCGGAAGGAAAACTATTGCCATGAAAGGGCCCGTTAAAGACAAAAGGGCCATCGCCCCTCCAGTTATCGGCTCGTTCCCTGCCCAGCAAATTCTTCGGAATCCGGGTTATCAGTCCGGCTAAAACATAACTTTCAAAAGCCAGTAAGGCAGTACTGACGCTTTTCTGTTTTTTTGCAATAATTCCATGCGCGAAAATGCCTCCCATTAAAATCATGCTGTATTCTAAATCAAATGGTTCCAGAAAATTTGCAGAAAACCGGTCGATCTTTTCGGTTCGCTGTCCCTGGGCAAAATTGGCGACGGATTGATCAGCAAACATCAAACCACCAGTTCCTGAAACCAGCACTCCAAAAGTTATCCAGTCGTTTTGTTGCCACCTGGCAGGCGATTTAACAATTGCTTTTGTGTCTGTCCAGTATTTTTTAAAATAAGCTTTGTTTATGCGGATGGTATCGATTTGCGCAAATACGACATTGGAAAGCATTATCAGGAGTAGAAATAAAATTCCTTTGTTCTGAAGTTTTTTTATCATAAACGATACTGATCTACTGTAATTTACTGTTTCTGAACACTGAGACTGAACACTGATCACTGACCACTTATGTCACAGTCTTTCCAACCTTTTCGCCTCGTCCCAAATCTCGTTCATTTCGTCCAGGCTCATCTTTTTCAGGTCTTTTCCTTTCTGAAGTGTTTCACTTTCGAGGTAATGAAAACGGTTGATGAATTTCAGATTGGTACGTTCCAGCGCAGTTTCCGGATCGATTCCGTACAAACGGGCGGCATTCACCATTGCAAAAAACAGGTCTCCGAATTCGCCTTCAATTTTATCCTGATCAACCTGATCAATCTCGACACTTAACTCGTTAATTTCTTCCTTCACTTTGTCCCACACCTGCTCGCGGTATTCCCAATCAAATCCAACTCCACTGGCTTTTTCCTGAATACGGTTTGCTTTTATCAAAGCAGGCATAGCAGCCGGAACGCCTTCCAATACGCGCGTGTTTCCACCTTTTTCTTTTAGTTTGAGGGTTTCCCAGTTCTGTTCCACTTCGCGGGCATTGGCCACATCCACTTCGCCAAACACGTGCGGATGGCGGTAAACAAGCTTTTCGTTGATGGAGTTCAGCACATCGGCCATGTCGAAAGCGCCTTTTTCGGAACCGATTTTGGCATAAAAAACAATGTGGAGCATCAGGTCGCCCAACTCTTTTTTAATCCCGTTCAGATCGTTGTTCAGGATGGCATCGGCCAGTTCGTATGTTTCTTCGATGGTAAGTTTCCGGAGCGATTCGAGGGTTTGCTCTTTGTCCCACGGACATTTTTCGCGCAACTCATCCATGATTTCCAAGAGGCGGGCAAAGGCATTTAATTTATCATTCATTTTCAGATTTTAACAATGAAGCCCAAAATTAAAACCTTTATTTAGAAATGGAAGTTTTATCTGATAACTGTTTGCGAAATCTGGTTTTATTGAAATGCGATTTAATTTTCTTTCCAAATTTCAGTTTCTTGCCAACAATGAATTGGGCGACAATCGTCAGCCCTAAAAAAATACAATAAACAGCTCCTAAGAGAAGAAGACTTCCCGCAATGAGAGCCAGCACTTCTTTGGCCGATTCGGGATGAAACCCTGAAAATCGTTGATAATTTGAATTCCCAATTGATTCGGAAGCACCTTCGGGAGTTTTTACTTCAAAAAAAATCAGAATACCGGCTACTGCAAATGCAATTGCAAAACCCCAGGCGTATAAAAAACCTTCGGCATCAAATTTTTTAAAAATGGTTGTTTTCTTGAATTTTTGCTTGTTCTTTTTTGTCTTGCTTTTATGAATTGAGTTCGGATCAGTTAATGTTTCTACATTCATTGAAGACCTCCTTTCGGTTTTGTTACGAGTCTGAAATTAAGATTTCAGGAAAAACATTCAAAGTTGCTAAAAATAATATTATCAATGAAGTCCAATACAGAACTTTTACCCAAAAATTTCCCTTCACTCTCTGTTGCTTTTTTTCAATAAACACATTTTCACGGAAAATAGGGATCAATGCCTCGCTTCTGCGGCGGTACAAGAATGGGTTTGCTTTTGCGTCCGAGAAACAGGTTATGAAGATTAAAAATGGCCTTCACGAACTTGGACGGCAAATCAGTTCTGCCCAACTCTAATCAATTTGCCCAATTCTTTCTTTTACAGCACATTTACCTATACTTCAGAATATAAAAAAGCTGCTCCTTTGGGGAACAGCTTTCTCTTATATTTGCGGTTAAAATCTACTATTTGATCATTTCAAAACTGCGCTTTACGAATTTGTCGAGGTCTTCACCTTTCAGCATTCCGTTTGCAAGCAAAGCCAAATCAACGAGTTGTTTCGCCAGTTTGTTTTCTTTTCCGAACGCGGTGAGTTTCTCTTTTCGTTCGTTCTGAAGGGCAGTGATCGCTTTTTCAATTTCTTCTGCTTTTTCTTTTACTTCAGAAGGAATTTCCTCGTCTTTTTTATCTTTTTTGGCCATTTCAACTTCGGCTTTCTCCGATTCCTTCACTTGTAATTCACTCTTTACACGATCCAGTTCAGAACCCAAAGTGGCATCGCGATCTACAAAAATTTGTTTTACCAGCGGATGCGATGTGTTTACAACCAAATTCATATTTTCAGGCAAATCGCCGTAAAAACTCATTCCGCCTTGCATCTGACTCATGTCTTTCATGCGGCGCATGAACTCGTTGCGAGTAATCACCATTGGATTGCCGGTTTCGCCCAGATCTTTGAAATCGACGATGAAACCGAAATCTTTGGTTTCAGGACAAACAGCTTTAAAAATTGGGCTCAGCTCGTTTTTTTCTTCCCAGCTCAGTTCATGTTTCGGCTCTTCTTTGGTAATCAAATGTTCAACTACGTCGGAATCAACACGAACGAACCTTTTGTTGGTGTACTTCTGTTCCAGTTTGTTGATCAGCGGAGTTGCCAGAACGTTGTTCATCAGCAAAACATCGTAGCCTTTGTTTTTTGCCGCCTGAACAAAGGAGAACTGATGCTCCATGTCATTGGTGTACAGATAAATCAGACTGTTGTCTTTGTCGGTTTGTTCCGGTTTGATGAGCGTTTCGTATTCCTCCATGGTGAAATACTTGCCATCGGTATTTTTGAAAAGGAAGAATTTCTCTGCTTTGT
>JAUYEQ010000532.1 GCA_030691295.1 Bacteroidota bacterium | reverse complement strand
GGCGCTTTTCAAATCATCGCATTTTCTCATTCTTACATCCTCGCCTCGTCGCCCCATCTCCAATTCGCCCCGTCGCCTTGTCGCCCTTTCTCCTGACTTCCGTCTCCGTTCTCCTTTAACTTTAGGCACTCCAAACTTTAGCTCACTTTAGGCACTTCTTCTCCTATCTATCCAAATAAATCGATTTACTGATCTTTTCTTTTCCGTTCAGGGTTAAAATATAATAGTAAGTTCCCGATGGAACCGGGCCTGATCCAATGCGAACGCCATTGGTGGCTGTTCCGTCCCAGAAGCCGCTCTGGCCAGTTTTATTGCCATAGTTGTTCGACTGGTAAACAATATTTCCCCAACGGTTGAAGATTTCAATCTTAACCGATGTGTACTTGGCCAGACCTTTTATCTCGAACTTGTCGTTGATGCCGTCGCCGTTTGGCGAGAAAGCTTCAGGAATAAAGAATGGTACATCGTTGATGAATACCAGCACTTTCGCGTTGTCGCAATTTTGGAAATAGTCGCAAACCTGATAGACAAATTCATCCTGACCAATGTACGATTGTTCCGGAGAATAAATAATCATCGAATCGGCTGACACCGTTGCGAAACCGTGCAAAGGAGGTGTCAGTATCGAAATGCTCGAAGGATTGATTGCATTGCGCGGAATATCGTTTCTCAGCACATTGATGACCACCCGTTCGTTGATGATGGTGATGGCCGTATCATTTATTGCCTGAATATAAATTCCGACATTGACCGAATCTTTGGACAAACAGCCTTTCGAATCGGTTACCTGAAGATAATACATACCCAAACCGCTCACCATTGCAGTTGATTGTGTTTCACCGCTAAGAATAATACCTTTTTTCGATAACCACAAATAGGTAAGACCGACACCGGTACTTCTGGCGCCGTTCAGCAAAATACTGGTATTGGGTGCATCAACAAATACGTTTTTGTCGGTTACCGCCAATGGGGCAGGCATTACCGAAACCAGCACCGAAGTTGTATCTTTCAGCCCTTTGCTGTCGGTGATGGTCAGCAAATAACGGGTGGTTTGGCCGGGCGTGAACCTCGGAGCGGGACTTGTTGCATTGTCGAGATAAGCCGAAGGCAACCAGCTAAAGCTGAGGCCATCGCCACCCGATTTGCTTGCATCGAGCACTGTTCCTGCAATATTGCAACTTCCGACAGCAATAAACGGCGCGCCCTGAATACGGGCAACCGGTCCGCGGCGAATAATGGTTTTTACAATCGACTGGTTGTTTGCGTACGATGGATCCCAGGTAGAACTGTTCACCGTAGCAAGGTTTTTCAAGGTATCGGGAGCGCTCGGCGAAACGGTTCCCTGAATGAAAAGTGTAAACGGCTTGTTCACTTCCAGCAGATCGAGCGGATAATAGCCCGACCAATCCTTCAGGGTGGTAACTTCTTCGAGCCTGAACTTTGGATTTAAAAGGGCTGTCGGCAAATAATCGTTGATCTGAACTTTTTCAGCAACGGCGGTTCCGAGATTGGTAACCGTAAGCTGATAATTAATCAGGTCGCCGGGAACAGCGCTTGCAGGTCCCGATTTCACGATCGCCAAATCGGCGAATTGTACCGGATTTTCTTTTACCAAAACGTACACAGTGGCTTTATCGCAATCCTTCAGTTGCGCATCGCAAATCTCATAAACAAACCGATCGGTTCCCATAAAGCCAGCCGTTGGCGTATAAACGAAAGTTCCGTTGGCATTGATCACTACTGCTCCGTTTGTTGGCCGAACTACGGGAGTCCGGGTCAGGCTTAAATTAGCTGCAGCAGGATATTGGTCGTTGGCAAGCAGGTTGCCCGTAATTGCCTTGCCGTTCGCGAAATACACATCGTCGGAAGCAAATAATCGCACTTCGGTCAGGTCTGCCGAAACAGTAATGGTAACCCGGGCCGTTTCGCACAATCCCAAAATATTGCCGCATATTTCGTATATAAAATTATCCTGACCGGTAAATCCGTTTTCAGGAGTATAAGTAAACCTGCCATCGCGCTCCAAAACCACTTTCCCATGTTGTGGCTGCCTGTTCAAAATTGGGTTCAGAACCAGTTGGTCGCCCGACGGGAAAAGATCGTTTGCAAGTACATTTCCTGAAGCCGTTGTGTTTACCGCAGCCTGCATTTCGTCATTCATCGCCACCGGCCCAATCAGTGCAAGGTTATCTTCCAGCACCCTGATGGTTACCTTCACTGTATCACAATCGGTCGGATCTTCCAGCGTACAAACCGAATACTAGAAATTATCGGCGCCTGTAAATCCATTGTTTGGCGTATAAGTATATTGCCCATTCGGAGACATGCTGAGCAATCCGTTCACCGGCATCAGATCGGGAATAGTGCCAACTGATGGATTAAATCCGTAGAAACCGGCATCGTTGATCAGCACGTTTCCTGAAACAGCTATATTTTTAAAGGTGACATTCACATCGTTGGTTGCCAAACGGTCGGTAATTGTGCTGGCGCCAATTGTTAGCTCGTTGGTGGTAGCATCGGTGGACGAATTTCCTGCCGCATCGATTACTTTGGCAATCACCTGATAAACACCTGCTGTCAGCTTATTTTGTTCCGGAATCTGCAAACTCCAGGCTGTGCCTGAAATGCTCAAATTCCCGTCGCCCACGGTATAAGTTATCCCGTTTACAGTTACCGTAAGTATTTCTCCTGAAGCCAAAGTCGCGGTTCCCCTGATCAGCGGAGTAGTGCTGACCGTAGTTTGAGCCACAACCGTTGGGATCGGGGCCGGTGCACTGGTGTCGATGACGAGTTCGTTGGCTGTGCCATCCGCCAAGTTGCAGTGTGCATTGGCCACGGTTGCAGCAATTTCGTAAGTACCTTCCGCCAGTGCACGGGCAACCGGTATCTGTAAATTCCAGTTTGTTCCTGAAAGGATTAAATTTCCATCGCCCGGTAAATAGGTAAATCCGTTTACCGAAACGGCAAAGGTTTCATTGGTTCCAACGCTAGCCGTTCCTGAAAGGATTGGCGTGGTGTCGTTGGTTGTGATGCCCGCCACAGTTGGCGTGGTGAGATTGCGGAAAATAGTTCGCGTATGTATATTTTGTCCCGAAGTTGTTTCGGGTTGAAGATTCAAATTTAAATTATCGGTGGCGCCGGTGATTGTAATGGTGACCGGTGTGTCCGAATTGGAAGTTGCAGTAAACGCACTGCCTGAAATAGCCAATACCTGATTGGCAAATGTGATTGTTTGTGTTGGCTGATTCACTCCGTTAATCTGGAACGAAACCTGTATTGGGAAATGCGCTGCACTCAAAGGCAAACCATTTCCATCCTGAAATTTGACAGGAATTGTAAAATCATTACTGGCCTGAAAACAGGCAGAACTGGCGATCGACGTAAATAATACTTTGGAATTGTTGGGTAGAACTGAAATACGGATGGCTTTGGTATTTGTACAGCCTGTAACATCGTTTTCGGTAACCAGCAGGTAATAATCGCCCGCCTGATTCCATTGAATGGTTATTTGTGCATTTCCGTTTCCGGTAATTGTGGTTGCTGAAGCATTGGCTGCCACCAGCGGATTGACTTGTGTATAAACGGCCCAGTTGTATGTACTACCGGCGTGGTTATTCACCTCATAGGTTTTTTGAGAACCTTCAAAAAAAACAAAAGCATCCTGTGCCGCCACATTTGTGGCGGCCAGGAATGATAAGATTACTATCAGGATGCTTTTATACATTAAAAATAATTCTAAAAGAATTATGGATTAGGAGTAATTGGACCGGTACTAGGACGAGCGAGCTGAGTTTGCACAGTAGTAGCTGTGGTAATAATTGCAGCTTGATTTCCAAGATTCTCTTGACTTGATGCATCGATTGTCGAGGTGATACTTTCATTAGCAAGAGTTTCGTTTGCTGTACCATTTGCAATTGTAACACGGATAAACAAAGCTTTTTTATTTACTGGCACTGTAAAAATATTTGCACCAGATATACCATCAATAGGAGTTGTCCATGAAGGTGTTGATATACCTTCATCTCCTGTAACATATTCAACAGTAACAGTTCCTCCAGCTGTTTCTGCAACTGTAAAACCTGCATTCCACGTAGTGGTAGCAAAGTTTATTCCACTAGCAACAATCTTGTAATAAAATACTTTTGTGCCATAATTGTAGGTGAAATTCTGTGCTTCAGTTAGGTCATCAACAGTACCAGTACCATTCCAACTACTAACTGTCACTGAAGGAGCACATTCCTCAAATGGACTTGCTAAAGTTGAACTATTATCAGAATTAATATTCGAAATAGCTAATCTAAAGTTGTTTGCAGGTTGAATTGCTAATGCCTTATGGTTAGTACAAGATCCATCACTTTCCACAACATGTAGGTAATAAATTGTTGGTACTGTTGGATTAACCCAAGTAATTGCAATTGAATTTTTACCAGCGCCATTATAGGAAGCAGGTGCTGATGCTATTGTTCCTGCCGGTAATAGATCTCCGGTAGTTGCATCAGTTGCACTCAGAGTTAACGTCCATGTGTAAGTATTGGTTAGAACTTGATTAACCTGATAAGTTTTAGTTTCTCCAACGAATGGACGAAAACCAGTGCTAGTTTGTCCCATCACACTACTACTAACGCCCAGTAAAACCACCAGGCATAATAAAGAAAATAAATTTTTCATCTTTGTAATTTTTAAGTTAAACATTTAATTATTAATATTTTAGAAACCTTCATTTTGTATTTTGTTGTTGTAGAGACGCGATTAATCGCGTCTAAATCACATTCAAAATATAAATGTAGAGACGCGATAAATCGCGTCTCTACATTTATATTGCAACCTCGCCGGTTGCCAACCGTTTCCTGTTTTTCAGGGTCTGGTTTAATG
>JAUYEQ010000697.1 GCA_030691295.1 Bacteroidota bacterium | reverse complement strand
CCAATCAGAAATAAAACCGGAATTCTGCTTTCTCTTATTTTGGTTAAAAGCGTGCTCGCGGCGTTTTTTTTCGACGGAATTTGGTTTAAAACTATCAGGCTGTATTTTTTCAGACTATCCGGAATCATATTGCCTGTAACTAATTCTGTTTCATAATTCTGAAGCTCAGAAAGGCCGTTGCGAAGAGCGCCCAGATCAGGATGCGGACCGTCACTGAGCATTAATATTTTTTGTTTGTTTTCCAGTACCTGAATTACAAACTCATATTCGTTGTTCTTCGCATTTGCTTCTTCGCTAAACGGCCTGATCCTGATTTTGTAATGCTGAAGTCCAGCTTTTGTAGCTTCCGGGCTGGCAAATTCAAGCCTGAAATCATCGTCAGAAACAATCGGAACAGCACTTGAATAAATTATTTTGCGGTCGTTTTCAATTTCGATATAGGCTATTTTATTTTTCAGTTCCGAAAATTTCAGTTCAATTTCTATCGGAAATTTATTCTTCAGAAATGCAACTTTATTGGTTTTTACACTTCGGATAGCAGCATCAGCTTTGTGGGTTGTATCTCCAACACCAATGGTATAAACCGGAAATTTCAGGCCTGAAGCAAAATTGACTGGGTTTTGGCCCTGATTATAAATGCCATCGCCAACCAAAATCATTGCGCCAATATTTCTATTGATGTAATTGCTTTTCAAGGTTTTGATCATCTGTCCGTAATCCGATCGCCTTTCCGTTCCTGTGATCGTACCATTGGGCTCAACTTTTTCGCCGAACGACCAGAATTCAACTTCATAATCCCCGGAAAAGCGCACTTTAATCGTTTCTGACAATTCTTCAAATGCCTCTTTTTGAGGCTTCACCGACAGAGAATTATCCAAAGCAACTGCCAAAATTGGCAACTGTTTAATTTTTTTTACTTTCCTGATTAACGGAGAAAGCAGGAACAGAAAAATCAGAAAAAGGGAGGCGAACCGGAGAAATGCCAGAAGAGTTTTCTGAAAGGTCGAAAGGTTTGAATTTTCTGCATTTCGGTAATACAACAGAAAACTGATACCTGAAGATAAAAGCAAGGCCAGCAGAACCCACCATCCGGAAAAACTATGATCAAAACTAATTTCCAAAGCGTACATTTTTTATAGAGAGCCAAAATTAACAAACTTGAGCTATAATTTTCTATATTCATCACCTTTAATCAGCAACATTCCATGAAGTATATATTTAGTTTCGCTCTTTTATTTTTCATCGTCGCAAGCACTGCGAATGCGCAGTATTTCCAAACCGGACAGGATCCTTCGCAGATACGCTGGCGGCAAATTAATACAGATAAATTTCAAATAATTTATCCTGAAGAGTTTGATAAAGAGGCACAAAGGTTGACGTTCGTTCTGTCGAAAGTATATGAATACGGATCAAAAACGATGAATTTCGATCCCCGTAAAATTTCGGTGGTTTTACATACGCGAACGGTCAAATCGAATGGTTTGGTTGCCTGGGCGCCCAAACGAATTGAGCTTTTTACCACTCCGCACCAGCAAATTTACGCGCAGGATTGGCTGGAGCAACTTGCATTGCACGAATTCAGGCATGTGGTGCAATTGGATAAAATACAAAGTGAATTGCCTTTTCTGCTAAAATTTATTTTGGGTGAACAAGCCGCAGCCATTGTCACAGGCGCTTATTTACCATTTTGGTTTCTGGAGGGCGATGCAGTGGCAACTGAAACTGCATTATCAAATACTGGTCGTGGCAGAATGGCTGCCTTCAGTATGGAATACCGTGCGCAATTAGCAGAAAAAGGGAAATATTCATTCGATAAAGCTTTTCTGGGTTCATACAAAGATTTTGTACCCGATCATTACAAATTGGGCTACTGGATGGTTGGCAAAAGCAGGGAAAAATTTGGCGCGCAAATCTGGTCAGATGTGGTGCATAAAGTTGGTAACCAACCTTTTTCAATCACTCCACTAAATTCAATCCTGAAAAGGAAAACAGGAATGAACAGCAAGCAGATGTACAATCAGATTTTCGATGACCTGAAAACCGACTGGCAAAACGATTTTAATTTACAATCAACAAGCAGTAGTTCAGTAGTTTCACCAACAGTAAAAAACCATACAGATTACCTTTATCCGGAGTTTTACAAAGACTCGTTCATTGTTGCTTACCGGACTTCAATTGACGATATCGGCCGTTTTGTTTTGATCAGCCCAGATAGATCTGAAAAGATAATTTATACACCGGGATCTGTGTTCGAAGAATCGGTTTCGGTAAAGGAACAATTAATTATCTGGGCTGAAAGGCGCGCTGATATTCGGTGGTCACATGCTGACCGGTCGGTAATTTTGGTTTACAACATCGAAACAAAAGTCAGGCAGGAAATATTCTCTGAAAACAAACTTTTTAGCCCTGTCATTTCTCCTGATTTAAAATCCTTTGCAGCTGTGGAAGTTGATCCGGAAAATCATTTTTTTCTATCTGTGTTCGATATTAATTCAGGAAAATTACTGGAGCGATATAAAACCAACGATAACCAGTATTTCTTTACACCGTGCTGGGACGAAAAAGGGGAGAAGCTGTACGTTGTCAGCCTGTCGTCAAAAGGAAAATATTTGGCTTCCTACGATCTTCAATCAAAACATTTTCAGCAAATAACTCCGGTAACTTTTGGCAATCTGAAAAATCCGGTTTTCACCAATGACCAAATTATTTTCTCTGCCGATTTTTC
>JAUYEQ010000693.1 GCA_030691295.1 Bacteroidota bacterium | reverse complement strand
AAAAATAGAATTTTACTGATAGTTTTCCTCACGGTTTGTACTGCTTTCATGGCCTACAAAGGTCAGGATGTAAAGCTGTCATACGAAAACACCTCTCTTTTACCAGACAAAGATGTCACCAGAATTGAATACAATGAGTTTAAAAAACTTTTTGGTGAAGATGGAAATGTAATTGTAATCGGAACGAAAAATCCGGATATTTTTACGCTCGAACAGTTTAATGCCTGGGCTGACTTGGGTAAGAAACTACGCGAAGTTGATGGAGTTGAGGAGGTTCTGAGTATTTCCAGATCAATAAACCTGATCAAAAACGATTCGACTCACCAGTTTGATGTGTTGCCGATTGTAAACAAAAAAGCTACCTCGCAGGCAGAAGTTGACAGCCTGAAAAATTTGATATTAAGCCTGAAGATTTACGAAGGGATGCTCTACAATCCCAAAACTCAGGCTACCCTGATGACCATTACCCTCGACAAGAAAAAAATCAACGATGAAAGTCGTATTGTGTTGGTTGATAATTTGATATCAGCAGTTGAGGCATACAGTGCAAAACACAATGTCGAGATTCATTACTCCGGAATGCCATACATCCGAACAGTGACAATGCAAAAAATAAAGCGTGAGCTATTTATGTTCATACTCATGAGTACTGCGGTTGCGGCGCTTATCATGTTCCTGTTTTTTCGTTCGGTTAAAGTGGTTATCAGTTCGCTTCTGGTTGTTGGGATAAGCATCATGTGGGTAATGGGCAGCCTTGTACTTTTCAATTTTAAAATCACCATTCTCACAGGAGTAATCCCATCGCTCATTGTAATTATTGTCATCGAAAACTGCATTTACATCCTGAACAAATACCATTGGGAATACAAAAGTCATGGCAACAAATTACGGGCTTTGTCGCAGGTGATCCAGCGAATCGGTTTTGCCTCGCTCATGACAAATGCCGCCACCGCGCTTGGTTTTGCCGCTTTTATACTGATTCCGAACCAGATGCTGCGCGAATTCGGAATAATTACCTCCATCAACGTAATGGTTCTGTACGGTCTCACAATCATTTTGCTTCCCATCATTTTTAGTTTTCAAAGGCCGCCAAAACCCAAGCACGTAAAACATCTCGATAATAATTTTTTCGGAGCAGTTCTCGATAAAATCATTTATCTGATCAGTTTCAGGAGAAATCTGATTTACAGTATTGCAGGAGCAATGGTACTCGTTGGCATCGTGGGAGTGAGCATGATGAAAACATCGGGTAAAATTGTGGACGATTTCAGGGACGATGACCCGATTTACCTTGATTTGAAATTTTTCGAGAATAATTTTGGCGGGGTGATGCCTTTTGAAATTTCAGTAGATACCAAAAAGAAAAATGGAGCGCTCGTTCATTCAAACATTCAGAAGATTGATCAAATGCAACAAATGATCAATCAATATCCTGAATTTTCGAAACCCTTGTCACTGGCCGAAGTATTCAAATTTGCGCGGCAGTCATATTACGGAGGCGATTCAAGTAAATATTCACTGCCAAGCTCAATGGAGCGAAACTTTATCCTGGGATACCTGCCTAAGAATATGCAAAGTACAGGAACCGATTTGTTGCAATCGTTTCTAGACAGCACCAAACAAATCACCCGTGTGAGTTTTCAGATGGCCGATGTTGGTACCAAACACATGGATTCGCTCATGACAAAGATACGGCCACAGGTTGACAGTATTTTCGACCCCGCAAAATATGAGGTGAAACTTACCGGAAACAGCGTTGTATATGCAAAAGGCACCAATTTCCTGATTAAAAACCTGTTTGAAAGCGTTGGTATTGCCATTCTCCTGATCTCGTTGTTGATGGCTTTGCTGTTTTCATCGTTGCGTATGATCCTGGTATCAATGATTCCCAATATAATTCCGCTGCTCATTACTGCTGCAATCATGGGTTTTGCTGGCATTCCCATCAAACCATCCACCATCATCGTATTCAGCATCGCACTTGGAATATCGGTAGACAATGCCATTCAATACCTTTCGCGCTACCGGCACGAATTGAAAATAACCAACGGCGACATTAAAAAATCGGCTTTGCTCGCCCTGCACGAAGCCGGTTTCAGCATGATTTATACCAGCATTGT
>JAUYEQ010000681.1 GCA_030691295.1 Bacteroidota bacterium | reverse complement strand
ATAAACCCTAAAATTAACCCCTAAAAAAAAGTGCTTTTACAATGAGTGAAGCCATCTTCGGATTTTCCTTCAATCGACGGGTCGAATACCCAAACCAGTCTTTTCCGAAAGGAACGTAAACACGCATTTTATGTCCTTTTTGTACAATACTGCTCCTGAGTTCGGGGGTGACACCGTACAGCATCTGGAACTCATATTTAGTTTTGTCAATTTTTTTCTCCCTGATAATTTCAAACGCTTTTTCAACCAGTTGTTTGTCGTGTGTTGCAATTCCAACATACATATTATGATCAAGCATGTAATTCAGGTCGTCAATGTAGTGTTCCTGTATTTTTTCAAACGATTTGAATGCAATTTGTTTTGGTTCAACATAAATTCCTTTGCAAAGCCTGAAATTGAGCGGAGTACCGTTTAAATGAATTGAACTCATATTGTGTAAATCATTTTTGGTCCGTCGCAAGTATGCCTGCAAAACCAAACCAACATTGGCCGGATATTTTTGCTGAAGATTGCGGTAAAGCTCAATTTCAATATCCACGCATTGCGAGTCTTCCATGTCGATGCGAACAAAGCTTTTCTTTTCCGCAGCTATTTTAACCACCTCTTCAATGTTGGCCAGGCAAACCTCCTTGTCAATCAGCAAACCAAACATGGTAGGTTTAAGCGAGAAATTTCCAACAATTCCTTCGGAAGTAAACCGTTCGATAATTTCGATGTATTGTTTTTTGTTCTCTTCAGCCTGTTCGATGGTTTTGATGAATTCGCCAAGTAAATCAACGGTAACTTCAATCCCCTGTTGATTCAACTGGCGGCAAGCCTTTAGCCCGTCTTCAATTGTTTCCCCGGCAATATAGCGTTTGGAAAAAATCCAGATCAGCTTTTGGGGCATATAAGGCAATGCGTTTGCGAGTAATTGATTGAACATTTTATGTTGATTTCTTTTCAAAATTTATAAGGTAAAAATACTTCACCTGAAAGCTTGAATTCAATGATGTTTATCAAGGTCAACTTATGATTTTACACAGCTTTTTTTTAGTTATTTCTCCTGAATAGGGTTTCGTACATTGAAGGGAAAAATAATCGTGATAATAGGCGTTTACTGATATTTAATTTTTATTTTTGGGCAAAATTTATTGATTCGACGTATATGAAAAATACATCATTGGTACTTATTGTTATTTTGTTCGTTGCAGTTGCAGGCATCTACTTTCTGCATTTTAGTGGAAATAAATCAAATGGAGCCGGGAAAGATGGGGCTGGTGAAGGCAGTACTTCTTCCGAATTAAAGATTGCATACATCAAAGTTGACTCTCTGATTGTTAATTACGATTTTGCACAGGAAATGCATGACGGGTTCACCAAACAGCAGGAAGCTTTTTCGAAAGAATACAGTGATAAACGCAGTCGTTTCGAGTCTCAGGCTGCCTCTTTTCAGGAAAAAGTTCAGCGTGGGGGTTTTCTTACCCAGGAAAGGGCAATGCAGGAACGTGACCGTTTGATGGGCGAAGAACAGCAAATAACCAAACTCGACCAGGAATTGTCAACCAAACTTTCCCAGATACAAGCTGAGAACAACAAACAATTGCTGGACAGCCTGATGAACTATTTGAAGATTTACAATAAGGATAAAAAATACAGCTATATTTTTAATGCAGGCGAGGTGCTGATTGGCGACGATTCACACAATATTACCAAAGAAGTTTTGGTAAATATGAATGCCCGGTATTCAAAAGCAAAAGGGAATGTAAAATAGCTGATTGAAAAAATATTTTGAAAATCCGAATGACCTTCGGATTTTTTTGTTTTGTATGGATAAATACTGAAAATTAAACCAATGTTTGCTGACCGGTACATTCAAAATAACATTGTTTATCAGTCCTTCATCAAAGAAGAAGTCTCTCCTGCCCTCTCGGTGATTGT
>JAUYEQ010000671.1 GCA_030691295.1 Bacteroidota bacterium | reverse complement strand
TCAATTAAAAACACTACATCGACTACATCAAGTGAACCCAGAAGGGAAACTGAATTTGGTAATCGCTCAATTTAGGTATAAAAAGACTTCATACTAACTTTATTCGTTTTTCCGGCAAAGAATGCAAATATAATACTTTTTTATCCAAATAACTTTCAGTTTTTAAGTGCCCGGATATCCTGTAAAATAATTAGAAACCGGTAATAATTTAATTGTTGAAATTTGAAGTTAATTTCACCCCAAACAAACTGAAATCATTTGAAATACACTAAAATATGCTTAATTCTGTACTTCGGTAAACTAAAAAAAACTAAACACATGAATGAATTAAATGCACAGGAATACATGGATCGTGAAGCCCGTTACGGCGCTCACAATTATCACCCGCTACCGGTAGTTCTGGAACGTGGAGAAGGTGTTTTTGTATGGGATGTTGAAGGTCGCAGATACTACGATTTTCTGGCTGCCTATTCAGCTGTAAATCAAGGCCATTGTCATCCAAAAATAGTAAAAGCCCTGACGGAGCAGGCTCAAAAACTGGCGCTGACTTCGAGGGCTTTTTATAACAATGTACTGGGCGAATGGGAAGAATACATGACCAGATTGTTTGGATACGACAAAATGCTGCCCATGAATTCGGGCGCCGAAGCCGACGAAACAGCCCTAAAACTGATACGCAAATGGGCTTACAAAGTAAAGGGAGTACCAAAAGGTGAAGCCAAAATCATCGTTTGTAACGGCAATTTCCATGGCCGCACCATTACAATCATTTCAATGTCTTCTGATCCTGATGCCTATAACGATTACGGACCATACACACCAGGATTCATCAATATTCCGTACAACGATGTGAAAGCTTTAAAAAAAGCGCTGGAAGATCCAAATGTGGCCGGATTCCTTGTTGAACCAATCCAGGCAGAAGCTGGAGTGTATGTTCCTGAAGATGGATTTCTGCGGAAAGCATTCGATTTGTGCAAAGAGAACAATGTGCTTTTTGTAGCCGATGAAGTTCAAACCGGGCTTGCACGTACCGGGAAAATGCTGGCCTGCGATCATGAAGATGTCAGACCAGACATTCTGATCCTGGGAAAAGCCATTTCAGGCGGAATGTTTCCGGTTTCGTGCGTTTTGGCCGACGATGAAATAATGCTGACAATTAAACCGGGTGAACACGGATCGACTTATGGTGGAAATCCGATTGCAGCCAAAGTTGCCATTGCGGCGATGGAAGTGATCAGGGAAGAAAACCTGGCCGAAAATGCCGAACGACTTGGAAAAATATTCAGGAAGAAACTGAAATCAATTGATTCAGAACTCATTGAAATTGTTCGGGGAAAAGGTTTATTGAATGCCGTTGTTATAAAACCTGTAAACGGAAAAAGTGCATGGGATGTTTGTGTCGCACTGAAAAACAATGGATTACTGGCAAAACCAACCCACGAACACATCATCAGATTTACTCCGCCGCTTGTGATTACCGAAGAACAATTGATGGAGGCAATCGGAATCATAGAAAAAACGTTTGCTGAAATTGGAATATAACTGAATCACTAAAATAATTTGTGGAAAATCCCATTTGAAGGCGACACGATGCTAAATTCAGGCATCTTGTCGCCTTCTTTTTTTTCCAGAATCCGCATGACAATTGAATTTCGTGGCAATTTCTTCAGAAAAAGAAGCTATTTTTACAAAATTCGTGGTCTGTAAGTAGAAAGTCAATACAATTAAGAATGCAAATTCACCGGCAAAAAATATTGAAAATTGCAACCGTCATACTTGTAAGTGTGATAGTGATTAACGCTGTGACTTTTGGATTGATCTATTTCAAGGCACAATCTTACCTGAACGAAAATCTGTCAGCATTTATTCACAAAAAATCAAAAGGAAAATACGAATTGACTTTTGATAATTTGAGTATCAATTTCAGGCACTGGGGGGTTGAAATTGAACAGGTAGCCTTTCATCCTTCCGACTCGCTGATAAAAACAATCAATGATACCATTCCGGGCAAACAGTTTTATTCATTTTCATCGCCGAATATCCGTATTGCCCAAATTAAATTATTGAAATTAATTTTTAACAGTCAACTCGAAATTGGTGAAATATTGATTTCACAACCAGAGCTGAAAATTCATGGGAAACAGACTGACGATGAAGATCAAAAAAACAGCGTCAGCACTGTTTTAATGGAACTACGGCCATTGGTCACAAAAAATTTCAGCAGCATAAAAATCAATAAGATAGAGTTGGCAAACGCAAGTTTCGATTTTTACAACTTGCTGGGCGATAGCCGTAAACTTTCGAATGCCGAAGACATTACGATTGGCATTCTGAATTTCTATACCGACTCGTTGCTTTTGCCTGATCCTGAGCGGGTTTTCGATGCGGATGACATCTATCTTCGTTTGTCAAACTATCAGAACAGACTTGGAGACAGTATTCATACTTTAACTGCGCTAACCGCAACCTATTCGCTTAAACGATCGCAGATTGAGGCAGAAAATATTGAACTTAAGCCAAACAGCAATGCTGGTTCAGCCAAAAGCAAATACCATATTGTTGTACCACATGTAATTATAAAAAGCAGTCATATCAATGAATTCTACCGTGAGAAATCCATTCCAATAGATTCGATGGTACTGACCAATGCCGTCATTAAATTTTGGCCGGGCCAGAAAACTGCCACAATTGGGATAAAAAAACTGGATGATTTTGATCTTTATGAATTGATAAAAGATGAATTGAGCAGTGTTAGCATAACCAACTTCAAGCTCGAAAATACACAGTTATTGCTTTTCAACAGCGAGGATGAACAAACAAGTCAGCAGGAACTTAAAAATATTGGGATAAATCTGGAAGGTTTTCTGCTCGATTCGGTTTCGGGGCAAGACACGAGCCGCATTTTCTACGCCAATAACATTGATTTTTCTGCTTCAGATTATGAGCTTACACTCGGCGATGATATTCATCGGTTAAAAGTCGGACAAGTCAACCTTTCAACAAAAAGAAAATCTGTATTCCTTGAAAATATTCAGTTATATCCGCGATTGACTGATCAGGCAAGAATGAATCAAAGAAATACGATTGATGGCAGCTGCGACAGTGTCAGGCTTGATTTGTTCGAATTTAAAAAAGCATTCCATTCCAAACGATTTTATTTTCAACGCATTAATATTTTCAATCCTGAAGTACAACTCACGCAGAACATGGTATCTGAAGACAAACCTGAGTTGGAAAGTGCAAGTTTTGTTTACCAGCTAATTTCCGTTTATCTGAAAGGAATTTACTCCAATCAGGTTTCGATACAGAAAGGAAATTTTAAACTTGTGAATAAAACCGGCACGTTGCAAAGAGGTAATATTGAAACCTCTGTAAAATTATTTTTGAGCGGTTTTGCATTGGATGAAAAAAGTGCAAAAAGTTCTGACAGACTATTTTATGCCCAACAAATTGAACTGAATTTCGACGATTACAAAATGCAACTCGTTGACCAGCTTCACAGGCTCACGGTTGAAAAATTTTCAATTTCAACCCGGCAAAACCAAGCCTCTTTACAAAACCTGCATTTGTTCCCCGATTCAAAAGAAAATATAGAAGAATTGCTGCAAAAATATAAACGCTCTGAATTATACGAGTTTACAATTCCGGAATTAACATTTACCAATGCTGATTTTCACAATGCTTTCTTCAATAAAAAGTTTTATGCAGACCTTTTAACCATTAAAATGCCGGTTATTTACTACGAAAATTTTGCTTTTCTGAAACCAATAAAAAAGAAAGCCAATTTTGAAGATCTTTACTTTCTTATTTCCAATTACCTGGAAGACATTCATTTTGGCAAAGTTGATATTCCCGACGGAACCATACAATTGATCAATCACAGCAAAAATGAAAAAACGATCTCGCTCAACAATCATTTTACGCTTGGGCTTGAAAATATGCGAATTAATCAGGAACAGTTCGGACAAAAGAAATTGCTCTTTTCCGATCAGATTGAATTTTCTGTTCGCGACCATATCATCCGGCTTTCTGACAAAGTTCATGTTATCAAAGCAGGAACAGTAGGTTTTTCGACCAAAAGAAAAGAGGTATATGTAACCAATGCCCGAATGTATCCTGAACCCAACAGCCAGGACTTTTCCTCGATTCATTGGAACATTCAGCTGGCTATTCCTGAAATAAGAATTAAAGGTATAAGTATTGAAGATTTGTACTTTGACCAGATAATTGATGCCGACAATGTTTTAATAAGTACACCTGAAATAAAACTTTATCAGAAAAACAAAAGAAAAGATCCGACTGAATTTAAAGAGGTTTCGTTTCCGATGCCCGAAGAAATCTTATCCATTGCCATACGTCAATTTAATCTGAACAGCGGCTCTTTAAAATTATTTTCAGAATTGGGCGTAAAACCTTATCTGCTAATCCAGTCGGATATAAAAATGGAGTCTCAGAATATTCTCATCACCAAGAATCAGGCAACCAACCAGCCCGAATTTAAAAGTGGAAAATTTACAGCGGGATTGTTCCAGTTTAAATTTACGCCAAAAGACAACAATCAACAGATTAGCGTTGAAGAACTTAACTTTTCGACCGATAAAAGGCATATCCTTGCCCGGCAACTGACTGTAAAGCCAAAAACAAAAAGCACAAGACAAGATCAGTTCGAATTACTGATCCCATCGCTTTCAATGAACGGCTTCGACATCGACAATGCCTACCGGAACGATCAGTATTTCTTTGAATCTATTTTGGTTGAAAAGCCTGAATTTCTGCTGTATAACAACACCAAAGACTCGATGACGATAGATCCGTTCAAGGTCAATCTCTATCCTCATTTCGAGAGTTTTGCCGATGTATTTGCGACAAAAAGCCTCAAGGTAAATGAAGCAGATTTGTCAATTTTCAAAAATGGACAGAAGAAAATTCAGGAGAAAGTCACCTTCGGTCTTTCCAATTTCAGGATCGAAAACAAACCTTCCACCGGATTTATTCATTCTACCGATTTTTCCTTCAGTGTTCAAAACACCAAACATCAGGACAAAAAGAAATTTTACCAGTACGCTGTTGGCAGTTCGGAGTATTCGTCTAAAAGCAATCGTTTTGTGGCAAGGGATATTCGATTGATACCAAATTTCAGCAAAGAAAAGTTCAACAAACAAACCGGCTATCAGGCTGATTATTATAAAGGAAAGATAGATTCTGTTGTAATTAGCCAACCCAATCTGCGCCTTTGGTTCGAAAAAAATGAATTGGCGGGTAAATTCATGGCGGTCAGAGGTTTGGATTTCGACATTTACAGAGACAAGCGTCTTCCATTCGATGAAACAAGACGTCCGGAAATGCTTCAGGATATGATAAAAAGCCTGCCCTACCCTGTTCAGATCGATTCGCTCCGACTGATAAACGCAGGTATAAACTATGTAGAACAACCCGAAAAGGGCGACAAAGAAGGAAAAATTAGTTTCAGTAACATCAATGTTACCTTGAAACCATTTACAAACATGAAAGCTTCAAACTCGAAAATTCCTGACTTCAGGCTCGATGGAACAGCAACCATTCTGGATTCGTGCCAGATGAAAGTGAGCATGAATTACCAAATGAACCATCCGGACAATTTGTTTACAGCAAGCGGTAGCCTGAGCCCTTTCAACATGCGGATACTCAATCCGGTACTCGAACCATTGGCGCTGGTCTCCATTCGCAGCGGACAAGTTGATCAGTTCAACTTCAATTTCACCGGCGACAGAAAACAGTCAACCGGACAGTTGTGGTTCGGGTACAGCAACATGCGCATTTCGGTGCTTGAACTAAAAGACGGAAATACGAAAGAAACCAAATTTGCCAGCTTTATTGCAAACAGTTTTTTGCTGAAGTCGCGAAATCCGAGGGGAGGAGAATTGGAGCCTGTTGAAATTAGTTTCAGGCGGGATGAAAAACGTTCGGTGTTGAATTACTGGTGGAAATCGATTTTCAGTGGAATCCGCAACACGCTTGGGATCAAAGAAAAAGCTGAACTGGAAGAACAACAAAACGAGTAAATTCTTAACTCATTTCTTCAGGTTCCAGATTACCGAAAATTTTACAGTTTTGTAATTCCAGTCGCGCAAGCCGTGAAGATATTGCAACCTAAGCGTATGCTTTTTCAATGTGTGATTTAAATCGAAGGTGTAAACCAGCGGTTTATCGCGCTCTTTCTTGTATCCTGAATATCCCGAGAGCGAATTGGAAACCGACCACCGCAACCATTTTAAATCGGCTCCTCCCCCGTACATAAAGGCATCGTTCTGAAGGTTCATGTCATCGTTGGTTTGCCACGAATAAAAGCCCAGTGAGGCGAATGGCTGGAAGGCAAAATTTTCCTTTTTGCCCGGAAATTGTTTGGAAAAACTGAAATCGAAAAAATAGCCCGGACTGTCGGAATACCTTGCCCCTTCGAGTTGGCTGCCGGAGCTTGTGCGGCCGGCCATTCTCGCCATGGTATCCGGAAATTTCTTCCCTTTTACCAACTGTACAAGTGTCGAAAAGTAGATATCGCCCACGGCTATTCCCTTTCCGTCGAAATCGCGGGCCACCCGTTCATCACGAATAAACTCCGACATGGTATAGTGCTCAACAACAAACCAATACAGTTCAATCGCTATTTTATCTTCAGCAAATGATTTGTAATATTTTGCGAATAAATTCTGAGTTGGGTCTCCTTCCTGAAAATGAGCATCAAAACCCAGCTCGAAACTTGTTCCGGGCTGAACAATACCTTTTTTCACATCAGGAACAGGAAGTGCATTCGGGCCGAGATAACCGGGTGTGATGTGCAGGAAACTTCTCCAGCTGGGCATTCCCGGCTCCCAGCCGTGTTTTTCGTTCCACCAGTTCCAATCGCCTTCCGAAAAGACGAACAAAGGGAAAAGACAAAATATAATCAGGACATTTTTCTTCATTCGCCAAATATACAAAAGCGTGGCAACTGACCGAATAATAATAAAATAAAAAACCCAGACGGATTGCGAGGTTTTTCAATTTTATAAATTCAGTTTTTTTCGGATGTTCTTCGGAATGGCATCTTTGTGTAGCATCACCGACATCGTTTTGTATTTAA
>JAUYEQ010000670.1 GCA_030691295.1 Bacteroidota bacterium | reverse complement strand
TTAAATACTTTATCCAATGTTACACCGCGCTGATCGGCTACTGCATGTGCATCTCTCAATTCGAGAAGTGCCGCCATAGTAGCTTTTACAAGATTGTGCGGGTTCGAAGATCCTTTTGATTTTGCAAGGATGTTGTGAATTCCAACACTTTCCAATACTGAACGCATAGCACCTCCGGCCTTTACCCCGGTTCCTGATGTTGCCGGTTTTAAAAATACGCGGGCGCCACCAAATTTAGCTTCCTGTTCGTGAGGAATTGTTCCTTTGTGAATCGGAACCTTAACAAGGTTTTTCTTTGCTGCATCAACACCTTTTGAAATTGCAGTGGTAACTTCGCTGGCTTTACCGAGGCCCCAGCCTACGATACCGTCTTCGTTGCCTACTACTACAATTGCTGAGAAGCTAAATGTACGACCCCCTTTGGTTACTTTCGTAACGCGGTTAATAGCTACCAACCGATCCTTCAGTTCCAGATCACTGGTTTTTACTTTTCTGATATCTCCTGACATAACTATTAAAATTTAAGGCCACCTTCACGGGCAGCATCAGCTAATTGTTTAACTCTACCGTGATACAAATAACCATTACGATCAAATACAACAGCAGAGATTCCGGCAGCTATAGCCTTTTCAGCAATTGCTTTACCTATTATCGCAGCCATTTCGATTTTAGTACCCTCGGTACCTACGAAATCTTTATTAAGCGAGGAAACTGCGAGCAACGTTTTTCCATTTAAATCATCAATCAACTGGGCATAAATCTGCTTGTTGCTTCTGAATACATTCAAACGTGGTCTTTCTGCAGTTCCGGAAACGATTTTCCGGATTCTCTTCTTAATTCTATATCTTCTTTCTTGCTTCGTTAAAGCCATGGTTTTTAATTTTTATTATTTAGCACCAGCTGATTTTCCGGCCTTGCGCCTAATAATTTCACCAACAAACTTAACACCTTTTCCTTTGTAAGGCTCAGGTTTTCTGAAGGATCTGATTTTAGCAGCAATATGCCCGATAAGTTGTTTATCACAGCTTTTCAGCGTTACAATCGGGTTACTGCGTTTATCACTTTTTGCCTCTACCGAAACTTCTGAAGGAAGTTGCAGGTAGGTATGGTGTGAATAACCTAAAACCAAATCGAGTACCTGACCATCGTTTTCAGCACGATATCCAACACCAACCAGCTCGAGTTTTATTTCGAAACCTTTTGATACACCTTCCACCATGTTGTTAATAAGTGAACGGTATAAGCCATGAATGGCACGGTGTTTTTTCTCATCTGAAGGACGTCTTACCGTTAGAGTATTTCCTTCCAATTCAAATGAAATATCAGGATCAACTTGTTGTGTTAGTTCGCCCAGCGGACCTTTTACTGTAACCAGATTTGAATCGCTTACAGAAAATTTCACTCCAGCTGGTATTTCTATGGGAAGTTTACCTATCCTTGACATTTTTGTTCCTCCTAGATTAATAAACGTAACATAAAACCTCACCGCCAACACCTAATTCCCGAGCTTCTTTGTCGGTAATTACGCCTCTGGAGGTCGAAATTACAGCAATTCCCAAACCGTTGAGCACTCGCGGAATACTGTCGGTATGACAATATTTCCTCAAACCAGGTTTACTGATTCTTCTGATTGTTTTGATCGCAGGAATGTGAGATTCAGGATGATATTTCAACGCAATTTTAATATTGCCCTGAAAGTTGATTTCGTCTTCAAACTTATAGTTGAGGATATATCCTTTATCTTTCAAAATTTTGGTAATTTCTTTCTTGATATTGGATGCAGGAATATCAACTACACGATGTTTTGCCTTCTGGGCATTTCTGATTCGTGTCAGATAATCTGCTATTGGATCTGTAATTTTGCTCATTACTTCTTAATTATAAATTACCAACTTGCTTTTTTAACACCCGGAATTAAACCAGAAGAAGCCATTTCTCTGAAATTGATCCTACTGATACCGAATTGACGCATATACCCTTTCGGGCGCCCGGTTAATTTGCACCTGTTGTGCATCCGAACACGGGAAGAGTTTTTAGGCAGCTTTTGAAGACCAGCTGAATCACCTTCAGCCTTAAGAATGGCCCTTTTTGCGGCATATTTTTCAACAAGTTTTGCCCTTTTTACTTCCCGGGCTTTCATTGATTCCTTAGCCATATCTTAATTCTTTTTAGCATTTTTAAAAGGTAAACCTAACTCTTTCAGCAAAGCATAGCCTTCTTCATCTGAATCGGCTGACGTTACGAAAGTAATATTCATACCGTTGATCCGGGTAACTTTGTCCATTACAATTTCAGGAAAAATGATTTGCTCAGGAATTCCAAGGGTGTAATTTCCTTGTCCATCCATTTTGCTTTCGATTCCTTTGAAATCGCGAATACGGGGAAGAGACACACTGATTAGACGATCAAGGAATTCATACATGCGATCTTTGCGAAGTGTAACACGTACGCCGATCGGCATTTTTTTCCTTAGTTTGAAATTAGAGATGTCTCTTTTTGATTTGGTTTGGACTGCCTTCTGACCTGCGATAGTTGTAATCTCGTCTGTTGCGACTTCGATTAACTTTTTATCTGCAATAGCAGCTCCAACTCCCTGATTGATGACAATTTTCTCTAACCTTGGCGCCTGCATTGTATTGGTGTAGGAAAAATCCTTCACTAACGCAGGAATCACTTCGTCCAAGTATTTTTTCTTAAGTGTTGGTACGTAAGCCATTACTTAATCTCCTCTCCTGATTTTTTAGAATAACGAACTAATTTACCTTTATCATTCAGCTTTCTTCCAACACGGGTAGGTTTTCCTGTCTTTGGATCCTTGATCATGAGGTTAGAAATATGAATTGGTGCTTCCTTTTCGATAATACCACCCTGCGGATGTGCTGCATTGGGTTTGGTATGTTTCTTTACCATGTTAACACCTTCTACAATAGCTTTACCAGTTGCTCTGATAACTTCGAGCACTTTGCCTTCCTTGCCTTTGTAATTGCCGGTCGTTACAAATACTGTATCGCTTTTTTTAATGTGTAATTTTCTCTGCATTGTTCTGATTTTATACATTAAAGTACTTCAGGAGCAAGTGAAATAATCTTCATATTTTTATCACGAAGTTCTCTTGCTACGGGCCCAAATATACGGGTTCCGCGCATTTCAGCATTATTATTCAGTAAAACGACAGCGTTGTCGTCAAAACGGATGTAAGTTCCGTCCGGACGTCTAACTTCTTTCGTGGTACGAACAATGATGGCTTTTGATACGGCACCTTTTTTCATTTCACTACCTGCTATAGCACTTTTTACTGTAACTACAATGGTATCGCCTAATGATGCATAGCGCTTTCTTGTTCCGCCTAGTACACGAATACAAAGCACTTCTTTTGCTCCACTATTATCGGCAACGGTACATCTTGATTCTTGTTGTATCATGATTACTTAGCTCTTTCTATGATTTCCACTAATCTCCAACATTTTTGTTTACTGATCGGACGTGTTTCCATGATCTTTACAGTATCGCCAATGTTACAGCTGTTCTTTTCATCGTGGGCGTAAAACTTGGAAGTTTTGTTGACGAATTTTCCATAAATGGGATGTTTTTCCTTGCGCTTTTCGGCAACAACGATTGTGCATTCCATTTTGTTACTCACAACAACTCCAATACGCTCCTTCCTTAGATTTCTTGATTCCATTACTAACTCTGTTTTGCGTTAATTTCCCTTTGACGTAGAATGGTTTTTAGTCGTGCAATATTCCTTCTCACACCCACGATTACCTGTGGATTATCGAGTGGAGAAATTGCATGGTTCATTTTCATACGTAATAAGGAATCCTGATCGGTCTGGATTCTTTCCACGACCTCCGCGTTTGATAACTCTTTAATTTCTGATGTTTTCATTATTCTGCGATTTCAGTTTCGACATAATCACGTCTTACAATAAACTTAGTAGTAACCGGTAGTTTTTGTGCAGCTAAACGAAGTGCTTCCTTTGCAACCTCATAGGTAACTCCATCTGCTTCAATCAATATTCTACCTGGTGTGATCGGAGCAACAAATGCTTCCGGGGCACCTTTACCTTTACCCATACGTACCTCAGCGGGTTTTTTAGTAATCGGTTTGTCGGGAAAAATCCGGATCCAAATTTGACCCTGACGTTGCATGTGACGGGTTACCGCAACCCTGGCAGCCTCAATCTGGCGCCCGGTTAACCAAGTCTCTTCCAACGATTTTATACCGAAAGATCCAAATGCCAACTGGTTACCCCTTTGGGCCAGTCCTTTCATTTTTCCCTTTTGTACTCTTCTGAATTTTGTCTTTTTCGGTTGTAACATCCTTCTTTACTTCTGAAAGGTTTACACTTTATTTTTTTCTTTTCTTAAATCCGTTCCCTTTTGGTGCACCAACTGCCGGACGACCAGGTTTCTGGCCAAGGTTTGGTGAAAGGTCACGCTTTCCATAAATTTCGCCTTTACAGATCCAAACTTTCACACCGAGCAAGCCGGTTTTGGTAAGGGCTTCTGCAAGCGCATAATCTATATCAGCTCTCAGAGTATGCAAAGGAGTACGACCATCTTTGTACATTTCTGAACGTGCCATTTCGGCGCCGTTCAAACGGCCTGATACCTGAATCTTGATCCCTTGTGCTCCCATTCTCATGGTTGAAGCGATAGCCATTTTGGTGGCACGACGGTAGGCAATTTTACCTTCAATCTGACGTGCAATGTTAACGGCTACGATCTGGGCATCCAGTTCCGGACGTTTAATTTCAAAAATATTGATCTGAACTTCTTTGTTGGTGATCTTTTTCAACTCTTCTTTCAGCTTATCAACTTCCTGACCACCTTTGCCAATAATAATACCGGGCCTTGAGGTGTGAACAGTGATGGTAATAAGTTTAAGTGTACGTTCAATGATAATCTTGGAGATACTTGCTTTTGCCAGACGGGCATTCAGGTACTCCCTGATTTTGAAGTCTTCCACGAGCTTATCACCATAGTTGTTTCCACCGAACCAATTGGAATCCCATCCTTTGATGATCCCTAAACGATTAGCGATTGGATTAACTTTTTGTCCCATGTATTATTATTTATTCAGTTTCTTTAACTATGGTTAAACTATCAAGACTAACAGTCACATGATTGGATCTTTTTTTGATCCTGTGTGCACGTCCCTGTGGTGCAGGGCGCAGTCTTTTAAGTATTCTTCCTGAATCAACAGAAATATTTTTCACATACAAATTGCTTTCTTCCAAGCGGCTTCCTTCGTTTTTTGCCTGCCAGTTTGCAATGGCCGACATGACTAATTTTTCTAGTCTGCGCGAAGATTCCTTGGACGAAAACTTAAGTACATCAAGAGCTCTGTTCACTTCCATTCCGCGTACCATATCGGCTACAAGCCTCATTTTTCGCGGTGAAGTAGGACAATTCTTCAAAACAGCAAAATACAGCTGTTTCTTAGCTTCCTTTAGTTCGTTTGCACTATTTCTTTTTCTAGCACCCATCGTGAATTTCTTTAAATCTTAGCCTTATTTTTTACCTTTGGAATGACCCCTGAAGGTTCTTGTAGGTGCAAATTCACCAAATTTATGACCCACCATGTTTTCAGTTACATAAACGGGAATGAATTTATTTCCGTTGTGAACTGCGATGGTATGCCCTACAAAGTCAGGAGAAATTACTGATGCTCTGGCCCAAGTCTTGATAACAGACTTTTTGTTGGTTTCATTCAGAACTAAAACTTTACGTTCGAGTTTGAAATCGATAAAAGGCCCTTTTTTTAATGAACGACTCATATTGTTCTCCTTTTAATTATTTCTTGCGTTTTTCTACAATATACCTGTTAGAAGCTTTCTTCAGTGAACGGGTCTTGAAGCCTTTTGCCAACAAGCCTTTGCGTGAACGTGGATGTCCACCTGAAGAACGACCTTCGCCACCACCCATCGGGTGATCGACCGGGTTCATAGCTACACCTCTTACACGAGGTCTTCTACCTAACCATCTTGAGCGACCTGCTTTACCCGATCTTTCAAGGTTGTGTTCGGTATTACCAACGATACCTACTGTAGCACGACAAGTTACAAGCACCATTCTGGATTCGCCTGAAGGCAATTTCACGATAGCATACTTTCCTTCTCTCGAAGTTAACTGAGCGTACGTTCCGGCACTACGAGCCATCACACCTCCCTGACTGGGATGAAGCTCAATGTTGTGAACCAATGTTCCAAGAGGAATATCTGATAGTGGTAATGTATTCCCTATTTCAGGAGCCACACCTGTACCCGTCTCAACTTTCTGACCAACTTTTAATCCGTTGGGAGCAAGCATATACCTTTTCTCACCGTCGGGATAAACCAACAATGCGATACGAGAGGTACGGTTTGGATCATACTGAATAGAATCTACAACAGCGGCAATGCCATCTTTATCTCTTTTAAAGTCGATAAAACGGTATTTGCGTTTGTGGCCACCACCTATATACCTCATTGTCATGCGACCCTGGCTGTTACGACCGCCAGATCTCGTCATAGGCTTCAACAATGACTTCTCAGGTGTAGATGCAGTAATAGTATCAAACGCACCGATAATCTTGTGCCTTTGACCCGGAGTAACTGGATTTAATTTTCTTACTGCCATTTTCTATTATATATTACTGTAAAAATCAATACTCTGACCTTTTGCTATTGTTACAATAGCTTTTTTGCTCATTCCAGTACTTCCAGAGATTACACCGGCTTTGGTAAAACGTGATTTCCGTTTACCACCGTTAATCAATGTGTTTACTGATTCCACTGAAACATTGTATAAACCTTCAATGGCTTTTCGAATTTGCAATTTATTGGCGCTCCGATTGACGATAAAGCCGTAGCGGTTAAGACCTTCGGCCTGACCTGTCATTTTTTCGGTAACGATCGGTTTTATTAAAATTTCCATTTTCAAGCCTTTTAAATCTTAAACAATTCTTCAATCTTACTAATAGAACTTTCCAAAACGATTACTTTTTTTGCGTTCAGAATTTGATATGTATTTAATTCTGAGGCAGTTGTAACAGAAATGCGCTCTAAATTTCTGGAGGACAAATATATATTTTTATTTTCTTCTGCCAGTACGAAAAGGGACTTATTATCATTAATTTTCAGATTATTACTGATTTGTACCATTTCGCGTGTTTTTGGAGTTTCAAAACTGAAATCCTCAACTACCAGAATAGATTCCTCAAGGGCTTTGTAGCTTAAAGCTGATTTACGGGCAAGGGCTTTCACCTTCTTGTTCAATTTGAAATCGTAGCTTCTCGGACGTGGTCCGAATACACGGCCTCCCCCACGGAATACGGGTGATTTAACACTACCTGCCCTGGCTGTACCGGTTCCCTTTTGCTTTTTTAGCTTTCTGGTACTACCAGAAATATCAGCACGTTCTTTCGAACTGTGGGTTCCTTGTCTTTTGTTCGCCAGAATTTGTTTCACATCCAAATAAATGGCGTGGTCATTGGGCTCAATACCGAAAATTTGTTCGTCTAAAATAACAGTTCTTCCGGTTTCCTGTCCTGCTGTATTTATTACTTTTATTTCCATTACTGATAAATAATTACGTATGAACCTTTGCATCCAGGAATTGATCCTTTAACTATCAATAAATTTGACTCCGGAATTACTTTCAAAACCTTTAGGTTCTGAATCGTTACGTTGTCATTGCCATCGCGTCCAGCCATGCGCATTCCGGGGAATACACGAGAAGGATAAGAAGATGCACCAACAGAACCAGGAGCTCTGAGACGATTGTGCTGACCATGTGTGGCATCACCAACACCGGCGAAACCGTGACGTTTTACAACACCCTGGAATCCTTTACCTTTGGTTACACCCTGAACATCGACCCAACCTTCTTCATTGATTGTATCAACACCGACGATGTCACCAGTTTTAAACTCACCTTCAAGTTCTTTAAACTCAATAAGTCTGCGTTTTGGTTCTGTTCCGGCCTTTTTAAAATGACCCAATTCACATTTGTTGGTATGCTTTTCCTTTTTGTCATCATACCCCAACTGAACAGCCACATAGCCGTCAGTTTCCACCGATTTCACTTGTGTAACCACACAAGGTCCGGCCTGGATTACAGTGCATGGGATGTTTTTCCCCTCAACACTGAATACGGAAGTCATTCCGATTTTTTTACCGATTAATCCTGCCATTTTTTTGTTTTTTACAGGTTATCAAACTTTGATTTCTACTTCAACACCACTTGGTAATTCAAGCTTCATTAAGGCGTCGATTGTTTTTGCTGTTGAACTGTAAATGTCGATCAAACGTTTGTAAGATGACAGCTCGAATTGTTCCCTTGATTTTTTATTTACAAAGGTTGAACGCAATACAGTAAAAATACGTTTGTGGGTTGGAAGTGGAATTGGTCCGCTTACTACTGCACCTGTAGTCTTTACTGTTTTTACGATCTTTTCAGCCGACTTGTCAACTAAGTTGTGATCATACGATTTCAGCTTAATTCTGATCTTTTGACTCATAATGAGAAATAATAATAATAATAATAATACAGTTTATAATTATAATAAGTCTGTTCTACCTTTTAAATCATCGAGAACTTTAACCGCGAGTAATTTTGGTAACTCAACATATTTTGCAAATTCCATCGACGATGTCGCACGGCCTGAAGACAATGTCCGGAGTGTAGTTACATATCCGAATAATTCAGAGAGTGGAACCAATGCTTTAATTACACGGGCACCTGCTTTTTCTTCCATACCTTCGATATGCCCGCGACGACGGTTTAAGTCGCCGATGATGTCACCCATGTATTCTTCAGGAGTAACAATTTCGCATTTCATGATAGGTTCGAGCAAACGTGGACCTGCTTTTCCGGCAGCATTCTTAAATGCCTGACGTGCGCAGATTTCAAATGAAAGCTGATCGGAGTCAACTGCGTGGAAACTTCCATCGAGCAGGGTAACTTTTAAGCTATCAATGTTAAATCCGGCCAACGGTCCGTTCAGCAATGCAGATTCAAATCCTTTTTGTACTGAAGGAATGTATTCACGTGGAATATTACCACCCTTCACAGCATCAATGAACTGAAGTCCGATTTTACCTTCATCAGCTGGTTCAACACGAACACTGATATCGGCAAATTTACCACGACCTCCGGATTGCTTCTTGAATACTTCGCGAAGCTCAACCATTTTGGTGATACATTCTTTATAGGCAACCTGGGGAGCTCCCTGGTTACATTCAACCTTGAATTCACGGCGAAGACGGTCAACAATGATTTCGAGGTGAAGTTCACCCATTCCACGGATAACAGTCTGTCCTGAATCAGGATCAGTATTTACTTTAAAAGTTGGATCTTCTTCAGCAAGTTTATATAAACCCATGTTCAGTTTGTCAAGATCCTTCTGAGTTTTAGGCTCAATGGCGATCCCGATAACCGGTTCAGGAAAATCCATGCTTTCAAGAACAATTGGGTTGTTAAGATCAGATAAGGTATCACCGGTGCGGATATCTTTGAATCCAACGGCAGCACAAATATCACCGGCTTCAATTACATCAATCGCATTTTGTTTGTTTGAGTGCATCTGGTAAATACGGGAAATACGTTCTTTTTTACCGGTTCTTGAATTGAACACAGTATCGCCGGCGGTAATTTTTCCTGAATAAACACGAATGAAACACAAACGTCCAACATAAGGATCGGTTGCAATTTTGAATGCAAGAGCTGCAAGAGGTTCGTTAACATCGGCATGACGAATAACTTCTTCAGTGTCGTTGTATTCAACTCCTACAATATCACCTTTGTCAAGTGGGCTTGGAAGGAATGAACAAACGGCATCGAGCAAACGCTGAACACCTTTGTTTTTAAATGCTGAACCACACATCATTGGAATGATAGCGCCGCTGATAGTAGCTTTGCGGATAACAGTCAACATCTGTTCAACAGTGATTGATTCCGGATCTTCGAAGAATTTTTCCAGAAGTTCATCGTCAAATTCAGCAACTGCTTCAACCAGTTTTGCACGGTATTCTTCAGAGATTTCAACCATATCGGCTGGAATTTCTTCCATATAATAGGTTGTTCCCAATGTGGCATCGTCTTTCCAGCGAATGGCTTTCATTTCGATCAAATCAACCATTCCCTCAAACTTTTCTTCCGCACCAATTGGAATAGTAATTGGGATTGGGTTTGCGCCCAATTTTTCTCTTACTTCCGAAAGTACGTTGTAGAAATCAGCGCCGGAACGGTCCATTTTATTAACGAAACCGATACGTGGCACGCCATATTTCTCAGCCTGACGCCAAACCGTTTCCGATTGGGCCTCAACACCTCCAACAGCGCAGAAAAGTGCAACAGCGCCGTCAAGTACGCGCAATGAGCGTTCTACTTCAACAGTAAAGTCAACGTGTCCTGGTGTATCGATGATGTTAATTTTATGCTCAATATCTTCGTATGTCCAGAATGTTGTAGTTGCAGCAGAGGTAATTGTAATACCACGTTCCTGCTCCTGTTCCATCCAGTCCATTGTGGCGGCACCATCATGCACTTCGCCAATTCGGTGAGTGATCCCTGTATAAAACAGGATACGCTCCGAGGTGGTCGTTTTGCCGGCATCGATGTGTGCCATGATGCCAATGTTTCTTGTATATCTTAAATCCTTAGCCATTTTGTACCAATATCTATCCTAAACTATTCTTAAAAACTAAAAGCGGAAATGTGCAAAAGCACGGTTTGCTTCGGCCATACGGTGGGTATCTTCCTTTTTTTTGAATGCACCACCTTCTTCGTTGTACGCAGCAACGATTTCAGCAGCAAGTTTATCAGCCATTGAACGGCCTGAACGCTTGCGTGAATATAAAATAAGGTTCTTTACTGAGATTGAAGTTTTTCTTTCAGGGCGGATTTCCATAGGAACCTGGAAATTTGCTCCACCAACTCGTCTGCTTTTTACTTCAACGTGTGGGGTAATTTTTTCGAGGGCTTTTTTGAATACATCCAATGGACTAACTTCTGAGTCCTTCATTTTCGTGCCAACAATGTCCATCGCATCGTAGAAGATTTGATAGGCGATTGATTTCTTTCCGTCGTACATTAAGTCGTTTACGAAACGGGTAACCAGAATGTCGTTGAACTTTGGATCAGGCAGAATGATCCGCTTCTTTGGTTTCGATTTTCTCATTATAAAATGCTTTAGTGTTACTTAAATTCGCTGTCGATTTGTGGGCTTCAATCGGCTCTAAGGCCTCTTTACTCAACTCAAACCACTAAGCTAGAACGTCAATTAATAAAAATTACTGAAAAATTACTTTTTCACTTTTGGTCTCTTCGTACCGTATTTCGAACGTCTTTGAGTACGGCCTTCAACACCGGCTGTATCCAGAGCACCACGAATTAAATGGTAACGAACTCCCGGAAGGTCTTTTACCCTACCTCCGCGTACCAATACAATAGAGTGTTCCTGAAGATTGTGTCCTTCTCCGGGAATGTAAGCGTTTACTTCTTTGCCATTGGTTAACCTAACCCTGGCTACCTTACGCATTGCTGAGTTTGGTTTTTTAG
>JAUYEQ010000669.1 GCA_030691295.1 Bacteroidota bacterium | reverse complement strand
GAAACGTATTGAAAAAACAGGTTGAAATTAAAAAACGGATTGAGCAGTTTTTTCAGACGGAAAAACGATTGATAACAGCCAGCAGCGATCCGCACCTTACGTTTCATTTCTTCTTTAACGTTCGATGATCCATGTTCGGAGGCCACTGCCATTGGCTCGTAGGCTACCCGGAAACCCTGCTGTGTAATGCGCATCGAAATCATAAAATCATCGAGCAAAGTGTCAGGTTCAACCCGCTGATACAATTCGCGCCTAACAGCAAACAATTCGCCCGTGGCACCAATGGTACTGTAGAACTGATAATCGAGTTGTTTCAGCCATGATTCTATTTTCCAGTAAAAACCTTCGCCAACTGACGCAACAGGTTGATCTTTTTCTTTGTAAAATTGTTTTTCTCCTGCCACACATCCAACTGTTTTATCCTGAAAATGCCTGACGACCGCTTTCAGTGAGTTTTTTGAAAGCTCTGTATTAGCATCACTAAACATCAAAATAGGAGCTGTTGAGAACTCGACACCGCGGTTCATGGCCTCGATTTTCCCGCTCCTTTTTGGATTGTGCAATAAAGTGACTTCAGTATATCTTGCGGCAAGTTCATCTGAGCCGTCATCTGAGCCGTCGTTAATCCAAATAACCTTGAGCTTATCGGAGGGATAATCGAGCGACAATGAATTTTGTATTTTCATATCCACATAATCGCGTTCGTTGTACGCTGCAATGATCAGGCAAACCTCAGGGAGGTCTGCATTTGCCATTTCTCCTGAAACGTTTTTATTTGATACGAAAATGCTTCTGATTTTCAATAAAAAGAACAAAACTATTCCGTAGCCGCCAAATGCGTAAAAAACAATAAATCCGGAGAACCAAAAGATTATTTCCAAATAATTACCCACGGGAAAGTTTGTTTTTATTTAATTTGTGTTTTGTAAAAATCGATCAATGCGCTGGCTTGTGCCAGATTGTCGAATTTTTCCTGAATAAAACCGATGGCATTTCTACTGATCTCATCAAACAAAGTCCGGTCGTTGATCAAACGTGAAATTGATTCAACAAACTGATCCGCATCATTTGCTATCATTATATTGTGGCCGTTTTCGGTAGGAATCCCCTCTGTTCCGATATCTGTTGTAACAATCGGTTTGCCCAATGCCATGCCTTCAATAATTTTGATCCGCATACCACTTCCGGAGAAAAGCGGAACTACCATTATTGCCTTGGAATTTATAAAATCGTAGGCATCGTTTATTTCGCCAAGGTATGCTACTCCGTTAAGTTTAATCCTGCGTTCGAGCCATTCGGGGGCATTTCTTCCGGCAAGATAAAATTTCAGGTCCGGATTTTCTGCGTGGATGCGCGGCCAGCAATGATCAAAAAACCAGATCAATCCCTCCTGATTAGGCGCCCAATCCAGTGCTCCGATGTGGAACAGCGACGGGAATTCAAGCTTTTTGGCAGTTGGCACCAGCGATGCGAAATCAATACCGGTTTGTGAAGTGTGGCGTGGCTTTGAGTTTCCGAGCGAATCAAGAATAATCCCATCACGATCGGTAATTGGTACGAGTAAATCGTAGGTATTCAGGTAACTTATTTCGAAGCGTTTAATTCGTCTGGAAAGATTTTGCAGGTATTTCGAGCGCCAACCTTTGGATAGTTTTGCCGTCCTGTCCCATATTTCATACTCAATATTATGAGCCCGATAAACGATCAGGGCATCAGAATATTTACGGATATATGGAATATACGGACAGAGATACAATCCTTCGAGCTGTATCACATCGAATGTTCTCACCGTTAAAAGCTGAACCAGTTGCTGGCTGTATTCGTCGGAGATAAATCGCTGTGCGTTGTATGGCAAATTAGAAAACATGAGGTTCAGGGCTGCTTCAACCCAATTGGTGGAAGCGGGAACTTCAACCAGAAAAAAGTCAGCCTGTTTGCGGATTGCGGCAGGCAACTGATCGATGCCAATATGATGTTTGGAAGTATTCATGCTCAATACAGTCACCTCATGGCCCAGCATCGAAAATCCCTTCATCATGTTCAGACAGGCAATTGCACCACCGTCTTTTGGGGGCCAGGGCAC
>JAUYEQ010000656.1 GCA_030691295.1 Bacteroidota bacterium | reverse complement strand
GAGCACCACATTTCCGAGCACCACCCCAAGTGTGAAGCCAATCATCGTACTCGCAAAAGAATAAACAATGTCCCAAAGTTTTCGCCACCAAAGCATGGGCTCCTTACTGCGAAATTCAATGGCGATAGCACGTAAAATGATCAAAACAAGGAATAACATAAACGGAATATAAAAGGATGATAGTAAGGTAGCGTAAACTTTTGGGAATCCGGCAAAAAGGGTTCCACCACCAATTACCAACCAGACTTCGTTGCCATCCCAAACTGGGCCAATCGCATTCAGGGCTATTCGCCGGCTTTCTTCTTTTTTCAGAAACAGGTGAATGGTACCGGCACCCAGATCGAACCCGTCGAGTATCGCATATCCGCTAAAAACAGCTCCGATCACAAGAAACATCCAGGTTCCCAATTCGATAGTTAAAAATGTTTCCATGCCTATAATTTTATATTTTTTTCATGTTTTGATGTTTCGGTACCGGAAAAATCCAGGCCATGCTGAATTTTTTTATTCAGCAGATAGATAAACAGGCAGAATAGAATCGCATAAACCACCGTGAACAAAATCAGGGAGAACAATACCTGCCCTGCCCTCACATTTTCCGACAAGCCATCAGAGGTTCGCAGCAGACCATATACAACCCAGGGTTGCCTGCCAACTTCGGCTGAATACCAGCCAACCTGATTTGCAATCTGCGGAAGTAAAACCGAAAAACTGAATAGTATCATCAGCCATCGCCGATTAAAGAGTTTTCCTCTCCACCATAAAAAGAGCGAAAACAAGGTAAGTCCAATCAAAAACATACCGATTGCAATCATCAGGTGATACGTCTGGAAAACAAAATTTACCAGGCCGGGACGATCGTTTTTGTCAAAAGCGTTCAGGCCAATAACGGGGGTTGTAAAATCCTGATGAATTAGAAAAGTAAGGCCTTTTGGTATTTTCACCCCGGTAACTTTTTGGCTTGCATCATCCACCCAGCCAAACAAATACATATCGGCCACTGCCAAACTATCGTAATGACCTTCGAAAGAAGCGAGTTTGGCAGGTTGGTTAACTGCAACACCATTTGCAGAACCGTGGCCCGATACCAATTGTGCAAGTGCTGAAATTGTTGCAATCACCAGAATTACACCGAATGCTTTTTTTGATTGCTCAACAAACCGGCCCTTTAAAATATAGTATGCATGAACACTCAGGACTAAAAAAGTGCCTGCCAGAAAAGCTCCGATCCAAACATGCATAATCCGGTCAACTGACGACGGATTAAAAACCATGGCCCAGAAATCGGTAATTTCAGCACGCGCAGTCATTCCTTCGCCAACCACTTTAAAACCTGCCGGAGTTTGCTGCCACGAGTTGGCAACAACAATCCAGATGGCCGAAAACATTGAGCCAAGCGTTACCATAACGGTTGAAAAAAAATGGACCCTGGGACTTACTTTGTTCCAGCCGAAAAGCAAAACCCCCAGAAAAGTAGATTCAAGTGCAAACGCAAAAACACCCTCAGCAGCCAAAGCACTTCCAAATATATCACCAACATATCTCGAATAAGCTGCCCAATTTGTGCCGAACTCAAATTCCATAACGATTCCGGTTGCTACCCCAATTCCAAATATCAGGGCAAAAATCCTGATCCAGAATCTCGTTAATTGTTCCCATTGTTTGTCTTTGGTGCGAAGGTACATGCCTTCAAACACGACCAATGCTACCCCTAAACCTATACTCAGGGGCGGATAGATGTAATGAAATGCAATCGTAAATGCAAATTGCAGTCTTGATAAAATTTCTACGTCCATATTTTTATGTGTTAGGTGATATTATTATTTCCGTGTAATATTTTAACGGTAAAAATACTATTCAGAACTGCGAGTCCAATTCCGGCATACAACCAGTTGAAGCTTTTCTTCCGTTCAATTTTATTCAGCAAAAAAGCTACGGATACCATAGCCAATCCAAATGCGGTAACCAGAATATAATAAAGCACCCCTCCGCCGGTAGCGCTTTGAAGCGATATTTTTCCCAGATCGGGACCCAACATTCCCTGAATTGAAGGTTGAATCAGTGTATAAAAAATACCACCAGCAATACCGCCAATAATTCCGACCAGCGCATCCATCGAACCTTCACCAAGCGAAACGGGCAAAGTTCCGGGGCAATAACCCAGAATGGCCATTCCGGCGCCAAAGATAAGACCGCCAATTCCAATACCGGCCAATAGCAAAGGTTTAACGTGCCAGGAAGCAAAACCAAATCCAATTTCGATACTCGGTAAAATTGCGCCAACTCCAACAGACACTGCAATGGCTTTGGCCACTGTATAATCTTCGAGGCGTGCCATTCCACTTATGGTATTGTATTTATTAAGTTTTGCACTTTGAAGGATAGCTCCGAACAAGAAGCCGAAAAGGAGGATTAGAAAGGTCATGATAATAGTAGTTTACAGATGATTTATGGTAATGCTTATTTACAATTAGACAATTTACTATTTACAATTTGATCAAAGATTGTACTCGTATATAATAGTGGTGCAATTTACAATTAATGAAGCTTTGTGTCCAATAAATTCAAACAATGTTTTTTTACCTGAACATTTCTGCAAGTTTTCTGATCTGGTAGTGTCAAATACACTAAATTCACGTTTGACAAAACCAAATGGACGAATCCGAATTAATAAAAGGTATTCAGCAAGGCGATCGCAAAGCCTTTCAGCAACTGGTGTATTTTGGTATTTTATAATACTGAAATACCTGGCCCTTTTTCGGATAGTCATTGGATTTTATTTATTTTAGTGCTCAATCTGAAAAAAAGGTTCACCCACAGGTTGTTTTTTAAGGAAAATGCATCAGGAAGAAAATCAAATCACACAGCGATTTTTCATCAGGAACATGATGTGTTCCAGCTGCATCCGTGTGGTGAAAGAAGACCTTACAAAACTTGGCATTACTGTACTCGATGTTAAACTTGGAGAAGCGACTGTAATTTACGATCCTGAAAATATCAGCAAAAACCAGATTGACGAAGTATTGCAGGAATTAGGCATGAGCCTGATAAGCAACAAAGATGAAATAGTGGTGGAGAAGATCAAGCAAACCATTATCGAACTCGTCCATTACATGAACAATGTGGATTCCATCGTCCGAAAATCGGAATATCTGGTCGAAAAGATGGGTAGAAGTTACCAAACATTATCCAAGTTGTTTTCGAGAGTCGAACCCATTACCCTCGAAAAATACATCATCCTTCAGAAAATTGAACGGGTAAAAGAACTGGCCATGGAAGATAAAATTTCGTTGAGCGAAATTGCCTGGATGATGGATTACAGCAGCCCTCACCACCTTTCCAGCCAGTTTAAATTGATTACCGGAATTTCACTTTCCGACTTCAAAAAAGATCCCGCCGCCTACAAAAAACCAATCAATAATTTGTATTGAATCCGGCTTACCGCATTTTATAAATCGGATACAAAAAATTGTATTATTTTCGTTCGGCTTGCTATATTTGAAAATTAAACAGAATAAAAAAAAAAAAATGAAAAAAAACCTGTTAATACTTGCTATCCTATTGCTCACCTGTCATTTCGGATTTTCACAAAGCATTTCAGGGGTTTAT
>JAUYEQ010000655.1 GCA_030691295.1 Bacteroidota bacterium | reverse complement strand
ATGCCGTTGGCATCGATGTCGAAGGTTACTTCAATCTGTGGAACACCGCGTTGTGCCGGTGGCAATCCGTCGAGGTGGAAACGGCCAATGGTTTTGTTTCCGTTTGCCATAGGGCGTTCACCCTGTAGCACATGAATTTCAACCGATGGCTGATTGTCTGAAGCTGTGGTAAATGTTTCCGATTTTTTGGTTGGAATGGTTGTGTTCGATTCGATCAAACGCGTCATCACACCACCCATGGTTTCAATTCCCAAAGAAAGAGGGGTAACGTCTAACAACAAAACGTCTTTTACTTCGCCGGTTAATACACCACCCTGAATTGCTGCTCCGATAGCTACAACTTCATCAGGATTTACACCTTTTGAAGGAGCTTTTCCGAACAACTGCTGTACTTTTTCCTGAACTGCAGGAATACGGGTTGAACCACCAACCAGAATTACTTCATCAATATCGCTTGCTTGCAAACCTGCATTTTTCAACGCTTTACGGCAAGGTTCCATCGTAGCCTGAATCAGTTTGTCGCACAATTGTTCGAATTTGGCGCGGGTCAAAGTTTTTACAAGGTGTTTTGGAATGCCGTTCACTGGCATAATATATGGCAAATTGATTTCGGTCGATGTTGAACTTGACAATTCGATTTTTGCTTTTTCGGCAGCTTCTTTTAAACGCTGTAAAGCCATCGGATCCTGGCGCAGGTCGATTCCTTCGTCATTTTTAAATTCAGCAGCCAACCAGTCGATGATTTCCTGATCGAAGTCGTCTCCACCAAGGTGAGTATCACCGTCAGTTGATTTTACTTCGAATACGCCTTCGCCCAATTCGAGGATAGAAATATCGAAAGTACCGCCACCTAGGTCGAATACTGCGATTTTCATTTCACGGTGCATTTTATCCAATCCGTATGCAAGTGCAGCTGCGGTTGGTTCGTTGATGATACGACGAACATTTAAACCAGCAATTTCGCCGGCTTCTTTGGTTGCCTGACGTTGCGAATCGTTAAAGTAGGCCGGAACTGTAATAACAGCATCGGTAACTTCCTGTCCGAGGTAATCTTCAGCAGTTTTCTTCATTTTCTGAAGAACCATGGCCGAAATTTCCTGTGGCGAATATTTGCGGTCGTCAATAACTACACGCGGAGTGTTGTTGTCGCCCTGAACCACTGTGAATGGAACACGTTTAATTTCTTTTGTCAGGTTCGCGTAGTTTTCACCCATGAACCGTTTGATTGAAGAGATTGTTTTTGCAGGGTTGGTAATTGCCTGACGTTTTGCCGGATCACCAACTTTACGTTCGCCGTTTTCAACAAATCCCACGACTGATGGTGTAGTACGTTTGCCTTCGCTGTTTGGGATAACAACAGGCTCGTTTCCTTCCATTACTGATACGCACGAATTGGTGGTACCTAAGTCAATTCCAATAATTTTTCCCATTTTGATATTATTTTTTAATCTGATTGTTTCTAAAATAAATTATTACGGGCTTGAAATATCAATCATTATGCCATTCAGGAGGAAACAGGAAATGGCGCAATATTGACACCTGAATCGTTTGGCATAGGTTTATCCTGACATTTTTAGTGACAAAAAGACAGCGGAAGGAGAAAGAATGCGAAAAAATATAAATGATAACTTTCAAATTGATTTCTGAAAATCGTTACATTCATCCTTTCTTAAACTTCACCTAATGAAACACAAACCAGTACAGGCTGTTCCGCGCGAACGCCTTTTTTCACTCGATGCTTTACGTGGTTTTGATATGTTCTGGATTACCGGAGGCAGTTACCTGGTGACAGTTATTGCCAATTATTCCGGTGCGGCATGGATGAAACCGATCGTTGAACAAATGGAGCATGTTCCATGGAACGGATTTCATTTTTACGACCTGATTTTTCCGCTTTTCATGTTTATCAGTGGAGTTGCAATTCCTTTTGCACTGGTTTCGAAACTTGAAAGAAAAGTTCCCCGGAACGAACTGGCCAAAAAAGCTGTTAAGCGCGGACTAATTCTGGTTCTGCTGGGTTTTATTTACAATGGAGTTTTTGAAAATGGATTTGAAAATCCAAGGTTTGCAAGTGTTTTGGGTCAGATTGGTCTGGCATATATGTTTGCCGCCCTGATTGTGATTTACTCCAAATCGTTTAAAAATACACTTTATTGGTTGGCAGGAATACTGGCCGGAATCGGAATTCTTCAATTGCTGGTGCCAGTTCCTGGAATCGGCGCAGGTGTATTGACTCCTGAAGGTTGCATCAACGGATATATTGACAGGATGATTTTGCCGGGAAGGCTACACGGAAAAGTATTCGATCCGGAAGGACTGCTGTGCATTGTTTCGGCCATAACAGTTACACTAATGGGTTCGGTGGCCGGGCATTTCCTACGCGACAAAAAAACAAACGACCAACAGAAGATCAAAACATTGTCGTTGATCGGTGTTTCTGCAATTGCATTGGCTTTGCTCCTGAGTATTTTTTATCCGATTATTAAAGCCTGCTGGACTGTACCATTTAATTTGCTGACCGGTGGAATCGGATTTTTGCTCATGATGGCATTTTATTGGATTATCGATGTAAAAGGCTGGAAAAAATGGTCGTTTTTCTTCCGTGTAATCGGCATGAACTCCATTTTCATCTATCTCTTTCACCGATTTGTTGATATTGACAGAATCACCAAATTTTTCCTGGGATGGACTGTGCTTTGGGGAGATTTTGGAGTATTGTTCTACACCGTCGGCGAAATAGTGTTGGTCTGGATGCTGCTTTATTATATGTATAAAAAGAGTATTTTCCTGAGGGTATAGGGAATGACGAGTTATAAATGAGGATTGAAGATTTTATTTAAACAACGAATCCGGTTCAATTGAGCCGGATTCGTTGGTTTAGGAAAGTTTAGAAAATCGCGTATCGAAGGCCGAGATTATAGTTCATGTAAAATGGGTTAATTTCATTGTAACCCTTATCCGAGTAGTTCATACTTAAATTTCCGGTAATTTGAAGTTGAGGAGAAAGGTAATAATACCCGGAAAAATTAAGATAAACGGCATTTGTCCAGCTATTTGGTATTTCGGATGAACTATTCAATATTACCCTGTTATATCCTGAATATCCGATATATCCAGAAATTGACGTTCTCGAATCAGGATAAAATCCATAACCTATATTTGCACCCGTGTATAGAAGATTCGCCGGAGAGTTGTTGTAATATTCGCCGGTTGTATCAATCAATGTTTCATTCGATATCAAAATATTGAGTTTGCGTTCCCAAAATAGATTCAACTGTTTGGCGCAGTTAAAGGAAATATTCGATACCAAACTCGTCTTATTTGAAAACTCGGTACTTGCCTTGTTTGGTTTTTTTGAATGCATGCTATATTCCGGAGACAACCAAAATTTCAAGATCTTTCCGGATTCCCTATCCGGAAAGTTGCCATAGCTCCAGTAATCGTTGAGTGTTGTGAAGTAAGCTATGTCAGTATCTGCAACAAGTCCCAGGTTATGCAACACTGAATCCAATGCTGTTAATTCAGCAATTTTCTGAAGCCGGGCATCAAAAAAGCGTTTATTTTTGAGTTTGGAGACAAACGTTGCCACTTCAAAGATGTCTTTTTCTTCCAATGCACGCGAAAGCGACTTTTGATCTTTCAGTTTTTCGAGAATATAATACGTTTGCCACAAATCGCTCACCTTTTCCATTCTGCCTGTTCCTGCTCCAAAACCAACTGAAACTTTGAAGTATTTTTGATTGCTTTTTGTATCATCTACATTTGTAAAAGTTCTCTTTGATTCGTCGAACCAATAATTCAGATTTGCCAAACCTTCCAGAAAAAATTTGTCTTCTTTTATGTAGTACCTTCTTGATCCATCCAGAAACCAACTTATTTGCGGGTAATAATTTTTCGATTTTGATTCATAACCTTTATTACTGGAGTATTCATATTTGCCTGAAAATTGTGAGGAAAGATAATCGATTCGTTTGCGCGTTAAATGATTAAACTGGTAATTGATATCAATGCTGGAATTCGAATTGAAATTCGAACTAACGAAACTGGTATCTCCATCATTTGTTGACATTTCTTGTGTCCGTCTGTGGCCACTTCCACTCGAATTAAGATTAAATTCCAATTCATGTCGTTTGTAATCCGGAAATTTGTACTTCGATAAATCAAAATTTTTATCCTGACTGAATCCTGGAAGTGAGGCTACAAGGATACAAAACAATGTTAGCGTTGTTCTCATGTTTTGGTTTTTTAAAGTGTGATATTTTTGCTGTGAAGCATAAATTAGGTTAACAAAAATCGAACCATCATCTAATATAATTATAAATATTTAACTGTTTGTCTTCGCTTTTTAACACTCTCAAATCATTCGCACTCAATTGTCCGAAAGAAAGCCGAATATCCAATGTTTAAATTCTTACTTTTGCAGCCAAATCGAATACGAAAACTATGTCAGTCTATAAAGAAATAAAACGGGTTACTACCCATGTTCTTTCGGAAATGAAACTGAAAGGCGAAAAAATAGCCATGCTCACATCCTACGATTTCAGCATGGCCAAGCTGGTTGATCAGGCTGGAATCGACATCATCCTTGTTGGCGACTCTGCTTCCAACGTGATGGCTGGCAACGAAACAACCTTGCCCATTACCCTCGATCAAATGATTTATCATGGCAAATCGGTGGTGAGAGCGGTAAACCGCGCACTGGTTGTAGTCGATATGCCATTCGGATCGTATCAGGGCAATTCGCTGGAGGCTTTGAATTCGGCCATTAAGATCATGAAGGTTACACATGCCGATGCTGTAAAAGTGGAAGGTGGAAAAGAAATCATTGAATCGGTTGAACGCATTCTTTCAGCAGGCATTCCGGTGATGGGCCATCTTGGGTTGATGCCGCAATCGATCAATAAATATGGAACATACACGGTTCGCGCCAAAGAAGAAGTTGAAGCTCAAAAGCTGATCGACGATGCCAAATTGCTCGAAGAAGTCGGTTGTTTTGCCATTGTACTCGAAAAAATTCCTGCCGCATTGGGAACCAAAGTAGCTCAGCAATTAAAAATTCCGGTTATTGGAATCGGTGCAGGTGGTGGAGTTGATGGACAGGTTTTGGTTATTCATGATATGCTGGGAATTTCGCAATCGTTCTCACCACGTTTCCTTAGAAGATACCTGAACCTTGCAGAAGAAATTCAGGGCGCTGTGAATTCATACGTTCAGGATGTGAAATCGAAAGATTTCCCAAACGAACGGGAGCAATACTAAGAAGTTCAAAGTTTCAGGTTTCAAGTTCCAGGTTTCATTCGCCAGATAATGGAGATTTTCCAGATTGAATGAAGTTTTTGGACATTGAATATTCAATATTGGTTGTTGGGTATTTTTTTGTTAAAATAAATATTGTCTTTCGTACCAAATAGAATTACTTAAAAATGAAAAAAGAAGTTATTAAAAAAAGCATAGACCCGGTGGTCAATCCCCTCGTGCAAAAGAGCAAAAGCAAAATGGAAGTAATTTACGAAGACAATCATATCATTGCCATTAACAAAGCTTGTGGCGATATCGTTCAGGGCGACAAAACCGGCGATGAAACTTTGATAGATAAGGTGAAGGAATACATTAAGGTAAAATACAAAAAACCGGGTGATGTTTATCTTGGCTCACCTCACCGTCTGGACCGCCCTTCAAGTGGCGTGATCCTGTTTGCCCGAACCAGCAAAGCGCTTACCCGCCTGAATGAAATGTTTCAGGATAAAGAGGCCATGAAAAAGACTTACTGGGCTGTTGTAGATGCACTTCCGGAGGAAGAAGAAGGAACTTTGCACCACTGGCTGCTAAAAGATGCAGAGAAAAATAAATCACATGCCCACAACAAGGAACGCAAAGGTTCTAAAGAGGCAATATTGAACTATCGCCATGTTGCGACACTTAATCATTTTCATCTGCTCGAAATTGATTTGAAAACCGGACGTCACCATCAGATTCGTGCTCAGCTGAACCGCATTGGGCTGCACATTAAAGGTGACCTGAAATACGGCGCTGCACGCAGCAACGAAAATGCGGGCATACATTTACATGCCCGTAAAATCGAGTTTATTCATCCGGTAACCAAAGTTCCGGTAAAAATAGTTGCAGCTCCGCCACAAAGGGATGCAATCTGGAATGACCTGGTTCAGATTGATTATCTGAAGGATTAGTATTTATACTTCTGTAGAAAGTGACCCATGCGGTCGCGTTTGGTTTTCAGGTAAAATTGATTGTATTGGTTGGGTTCAATTTCGATATTTACAGTTTCGACAATTTCGAGGTTGTAAGCTTCGAGCCCAACCCGTTTAATCGGATTATTGGTGATCAAACGCATTTTTGTAATTCCAAGGCTGCGTAAAATTTGTGCCCCAACTCCATAGTCACGTTCGTCGGCATCAAATCCAAGGTGAATATTGGCATCGTAGGTATCCAAACCTTCATCCTGAAGTTTATACGCGGCTATTTTATTCATCAGGCCAATTCCGCGGCCTTCCTGCTGCATGTAAACCAATACTCCTTTGCTCTCTTTGTCAATCAGCGCCATGGATTGTTCGAGCTGGTCGCCACAGTCGCAACGTTTTGATCCAAATATATCACCCGTCATGCACGATGAATGAACCCTAACCAAAATGGGTTCGTCAACAGCCCATTCGCCTTTGATTAAAGCAATGTGCTCCACTCCATTCGACAATTGTTTGAAGGGAATTACCCTGAAATTACCATATTTGGTTGGTAAAAAAACTTCATCACCGCGTTCAATAAGGCTTTCATTCTTCAAACGAAAGGTGATCAGGTCTTTTATTGAAACGATTTTCAGGTTGTACTTTTCAGCAAGCACCATAAGCTCGGGCAAACGAGCCATGCTACCGTCTTCGTTCATAATTTCAATCAGCACACCAGCAGGGCTTAGTCCGGCCAGACGAGCCAAATCAACAGCCGCTTCGGTATGTCCCGCGCGGCGAAGTACGCCCCTGCTGCGCGCCCTGAGAGGGAAAATATGTCCCGGGCGCCCAAGTTCTTCAGGTTTTGTATTTGGATTGGCCAGTGCATTCAATGTTTTGGCTCTGTCGGTTGCTGAAATACCTGTGGTACATCCGTATCCAAGTAAATCAACCGAAACGGTAAAAGGTGTTTCGTGTGACGACGTATTGTTTCCGACCATCATTTCAAGTTCCAGTTCGGAACATCTTTCTTCTGAAATCGGCGCGCAAACCAGACCCCGTCCGATGGTGGTCATAAAGTTGACCATTTCAGGGGTTACCAATTCGGCTGCAGCTATAAAATCACCCTCATTCTCGCGATCTTCGTCGTCAACAACGATGACCATTTCTCCTCGTTTTACTGCTTCAACAGCTTCAGGAATTGTATTCAATTCAAACTCTTTCATTGTTTTTAATTTTCAATGGGCATTCCATTAAGGACGGCGAAATTACTAAATTTATTTGTGCTTTTTCCCTGAGCGTGCAGCCTTTTCCCACAGCACGTTTTGTTTCCCTTTCAGAAATCTTATAAAACCTTTGATCATAGCATAGTTCATCGCCACAAAATAAAAAGGCGCGTATATATATTTAATGCGTAGCGGTTGGTTCTGTGTTAAAAAACCAACAACAGCCAGCAAGTAAAACGTAACCTGCACGAAAAAGAGTAACGAATAAACTGAAAATACATCGAATTGACCTGCACTAATCAGGATAAAAAGGTTTGAAAACAAAATGCTGATCAGCGCCAGTGGAGCCAATGTCCAGCGCAAAACTTTGTGCGAAACGTATTGA
>JAUYEQ010000654.1 GCA_030691295.1 Bacteroidota bacterium | reverse complement strand
AGTTTACGACTATCATTTCAAATCCATCAATAAACCCATCATTGTTCATTCCGATGATTTTGACGATGATACAATCGATACCGCATATCTTTTCAGAACATACAAACAAATGCCGGCAATCGAGAAAAAAGCCATGTCTTTGTGCAAAGGAACTGTGCTCGATGTCGGAGCATGTGCAGGCGCTCATTCGGTCTATCTTCAGGAAAAAGGATTTGATGTGACGGCACTCGAAACGTCATCACTTTGCTGCGAGGTTCTGAAAAGCAGAAATATCAGGAAGGTGGTTCAGCAGGATATTTTTAAATTCAGCAACCAGACATTCGATACCATTTTTTTGCTGATGAACGGTACCGGAATTGCCGGAACACTGGGTGGATTGGATGTATTATTGCATCACCTGAAAACACTGCTCAATCATGGAGGTCAGATTTTGATCGACTCGTCAGACTTGATTTATTTATACGAACAGGAAGATGGTTCGGCAGTAATTGACCTGAATGCAGAAAATTACTACGGTGAGCTGGTATTTCAAACTGAGTATGAAAACTGGATCGGCCAGCCGTTTCCGTGGTTGTATGTCGATCTGAACAATCTGGAAAATGCCGTTGAAAAGAATCGGCTTAAATTGAATAAAATAATTAAAGGGCAGCATTTTGATTATCTCGCCCAAATAACCTCATAAAAACAAACAACTTGGAAAACAATCAGGAATACCGGTCATTATCCCCTGTTGAGATTGAAATTCTAAAGCAACAAGGTTGTGCTTCAAATGAATGGGATCTAATTAGCGTTGGTAAAGGATTTATTCCGCAAAATGTCCGCAATGTGCAATTCTCCGGAACAATCAGGATTGGCGACAACTCCGGAACGGTGGCATTTATCGGCGGAATTACGCGCAATTGCGGAATCTACAATGCCAGCATCCACAATTGCACCATTGGCGACCATGTTTATATCCATCACATCTGCAACTACATTGCCAATTATGATGTTGAAGATCACGTCATTCTGGAAAATATTGAACTGTGCTTCATTGAAGGCGAAACAAGCTTTGGAAATGGGATCAAGGTATCAACGCTTGACGAAACAGGTGGGCGAGGAGTGATGATTTACGATAAATTATCAGCTCATCTGGCTTACTTTCTGGCATGGTACAAACACCGGCATTGTCTCATTCAGGAGCTTGAATCGAAAATCACGGAATATGCCGAATCGGTTAAAAGTACGAGGGGAACAATCGGAGCATATTCTGAAATCCGCAACTGCCGCCAAATAAAGAATGTGAAATTCGGACCTTACAGTCAGGTTTCCGGGCCAACACGGCTCGAAAACGGCTCGGTAAACAGCAACCAATTTGCCCCTGTAAAACTGGGTGCCGGAATTTTAGCCGAGAATTTTATTGTTTCTTCAGGAGCCGAAATTACTGACGGAACAATTCTTTCTGAATGTTTTGTCGGACAGGGTTGTATTTTGGGAAAACAATATTCGGCTGAGAAATCATTGTTTTTTGCCAATTGCCAGGGATTTCTTGGGGAGGCAT
>JAUYEQ010000650.1 GCA_030691295.1 Bacteroidota bacterium | reverse complement strand
AGTTCTGTTGTGTTCATTTTTTTTCTCAAATGTATGAAATTCTGGAAACGGAACGACAAGTTTAACTTGTTGAATCCAGATCTTCAATCACATATACTGCTACACTGATTCCCAGTCTTCCTCCATCCCCTATATGTGAGGTTTGCTTCACAATAAAAAAGTTTTCGTTGCCAAACAATTCCCTCTTCCGTTTAAGAAAATCATCAATAAGTGACTTATCAGCATATGCTCCTTTAAAAAGCGGAAAAAGGAGTTCCAAATCCTTGCTCTTTGGATCATTGGGGAAATCCTCAGCTACCCCTTTGTTCCAAATTATCTGGCCCCAATCAAATATTTTTTTCAAACCTATTTCATCATCGATTAACACATTAATAGCAGGTGACATGAATTCATGGAATATTTCGGAATATTTTCTTGGGTTATTGTGGCTTTTCAAATTCGCCTTAGAATCCTTGAAATAATTCTTAAGTTCCTGATCTGTAATTCCAATCAGTTCTTTATTTACCTTTTTTTCGTTATAAATTTTATTTTTTCTGTTTCTCATTTTATAAAGATTTTAATTGTTTGAAAATAGAAAAATCCGTTGAGAAGTTCATTTATTAAAAAAGAACCTCAGATTTTTTTCTGTTTTAAGCTCGACAAGCTATTAACTTTGAAAACTCAAATCATCTATTTGATAACACACTTGCACCAGCTTCGCTGGCCGACGAAGATTTTAGATAATACCTTCCTGAAGTTCCGTTTTGATCGTGTTCCTTTTTCTTCAAATGTATAAAAATTCGAGAGTTGAATCAGCAAATGAGATTTTGAAATTATTTGCCCAGAATCTGAAATGAAGTGAAACTTTCATGCGAATTGTGAGATAAAAATTAAAACACCAAATTTGTATATTCAATATTTATACAATTATGGAAACTAAAGTAAAAAAATGGGGTAACAGTTTGGGGGTTCGCATTCCTAAATCGTTTTCAACACAAGCCGGAATTACCGAAGGATCTTCGATGGAGATCAGTATCGATGGAGATAAAATCACCATTGCTCCGAAACACAAAAATGAATATTCAATTGATGAACTGATTTCGTTGATTTCGGAAGATAATGTGCATTACGAAATCAAAACGGATGGACCGATAGGCAACGAAATATGGTAAATATTTCTGAAAGACCGCACCTTGTGCCACGGATAGTCGTACTTATCAAGTTTCTCATGTTCAACATGAATGATGGCTTCGCCGATCACCGAGAACTGATAAAGAACAGCATCGTGGATTAAACCGGACTGACAAAATGAAGTAAACGATTGATCCCGAACATATTCTTGAATGCGTACAATTGCTTCCTGAATTTGTTGTAAACGCTTAAAACTATCGTCACTCGCTTCAATGGCAATGTCAATATCACTTTTGAGCCCGTCATCTTCACGCGAAAATGAACCATAAATCCAGGCTTTTCTTATTTTTTTAAATTTCGAAATACCGGCAATTAATTGCTTTTTGATTTCATTGCGATCAATCTTTTTGAATGCCATATAGGCTAAATGATCCTCTGCCAATTGCAATGCTTTCAAGGCCAAATCCTCATCTTCCAGTTCATAAACCAGTTTATCTGATAGCCACGAAACCAGCAAAGTTTCTTCCTTCACCTGAAAATATTGGGCAAGTTTCACTACCTGATCACGGTTCAATTTGCGATGCCCGCGCTCTACCTTGCTCAATATGGCTTGATCAATATCGAGGTAAGAAGCAACTATCCGCAATAATAACTGCTTTTCTTCCAGATGTTTCCGTAGTGTTTCGCCAAGACTGTCCATTTTGAATGGTTTTATTTTGACATAATCTGTCAAAATAAAGAACTATTTTCGAAAAGTCAACGCTAAGTTTTCAAGCAGATATCATTTTTTTTTTGAAAATTCAAAAGCAACATCCACTTGTACGTACAAGTTATTTTTATACATTTGCTGCAACTCATTTTTGTATGAAACGAACGCGTTATAAGGAAATTGAAACTTTGTTGAAAGTAAAAATTCAACACGGTGTTTTGAAAGTTGGAGATTACCTTCCTTCAGAGAATGAATTGTGCACCAATTTTTCGATTACCCGCACCACAGTTCGAAAAGCATTAGATAATCTACTGAAGGAAGGTTACATTGAAAAACAACACGGAAAAGGCAGTCTGGTTAAGGAACGTCGTCATTCATTGGGACTGCTGAATGTGAAAGGTTTTTCGGAAGCCGTTGGGATGATAGTAAATACCATTTTCTTGCAGGAACCAGCAAAAAGGGAATGGAGTACAACTACTTCATTTCGACCTTCAGAAAATGAACTAAAAGCAAATAACCTGCATTTTGAGCGATTGCGATGTGTGGGCGACGATCCGGTAATGCTCGAAAATAACTGGTTCGCCGATCTGGAACTTAAAAATTTCATTGGTCAGGAATTCGTGGAAGGTTCATTTTTTAAAACGCTGAGCCAAAGATACCTGATTGAAATTACCGGTTCGGAACAGGAACTTCGCGCCGAATATGCAGATGAGCGAACCGCCGGATACCTGAAAATAGAACCCGGAGCACCAATTCTGCATATCTCTGTAAAATTTCACACAAATAAATCGAACCTGAATATTTACAGCGAATTGTACTGTAATACGATGAAATACCCGATTGGAAACAGTTACCATTTATAAAAGTTGATGTTTGGAAATTTGAAGATTTGAAAATGAATGCTTAATTACTAAAGGCTAAATGGATATATGGTTAAATGGTAAAAGATAACAGTTCAACAATTTAACACTTAAACCAAACAACAATTTAACCATTAAACAATTCAACTATACAACAATTACAACAACGACAACCAATACAACAACCTAAAATCATATCCCATGTCTAACCCATCCTCCATTTCGCGCCGGAATTTCATGAAGTCAACTGCAGTTGCATCTTCTGCCTTAATTGGCGCTTCAGTGCTTTCAGCTTGTTCTGAAAAAGGCAGTAACACACGTAAACCCGGAAAATTTCCTGAAAATTCATTGAAAAATTATCAACCGTCGGATGGTGTTGCAGGTTTGCTTTTTTCGCAGATTGGCTACGAACCGGGTTTGCCGGTGCGCGTGGTTGTCAGGCTCCAGAAGAAGGAATTGCTTCAGGGTAAAACGACTTGCAAACTGATACCGGTTTCAGGAGAAAGAACTTACGAAACTGAATTTAATTACCACAGCCAAATCTGGGGAAGTCACTGGTGGGTGGCCGATTTCAGGAATATAAATGAAGCTGGTGAATGGAATATTGAAGTACTGAATGGCAGCGATTGTGTATTCGTCGATAGCGGATTGCAGGTAAGTAAAAACATATTGTGGGAAAAGACGATCGAATACGCTTCGGTAGATATGCTCGAACGGCGCGTTCATTTTACCGGAGTGGGCGCCGGATGGCAGGATGCAGGAACCTTGTGGGTGAAATTTATCCCAATTACCTGATGCCACTGATCGATCTGCTGAAACTTTGGCCTGATCACTCGGATGCCGCGAAATGGAAAGAAACTCTGCACAATTTTGCAACCAATTACCTGATTCCGGCTTGTGAGCAAAACCCTTTTTATCTGGTACCACAAGGCATTTTTGGCAACGAAGGAGCGATTTGGTTTTGCGGAACTTTCCACGGTACCAGCGCCATTTATGGTTATACTGCTGCTTTGGCTCTTGAACTCTCAACGATTTTTAATGAGCCAAAACTAAAAGAACTTGCTGACGGAAACTTGCAATGGCTGGCCGGCTTGAATGCAGGCAT
>JAUYEQ010000638.1 GCA_030691295.1 Bacteroidota bacterium | reverse complement strand
CGAAGACCATGCCGAGCTTGGCGTAAAATATTGTGTGCAGCCATGGGTGAATGAGCCAGACCGCAACATCGAATCGTACAAAGAAATGATTGGCGACTGGAACGAAGTTGGAAGAATAATGAAAGGGGTGGGAATTCAGTTTGGTTACCACAACCATAATTTTGAGTTCGCCAATATTGATGGAATTGTTCCTTATTATGATATATTCATGCCTGAAATGGATGCTGACCTGATTACCATGGAGCTGGATCTTTTCTGGGCAAACAAAGCCGGACAGGATCCGGTAGAGATGTTTGGCAAATATCCTGGTCGTTTCCAGCTTTTGCACTTTAAAGATATGAAAACCAACGAAGCGCCATTTTTTGATGTAATCAAAGATGATGTTTGTTCGGTTGGTGCTGGTGTAATTGATTTCAAAAGGATACTGGCTGCAAAAGAAACAGCAGGAATGAAATACCTGTTTGTTGAAGACGATAACCAGGGTAACGGAAATACTTTTGAGGAACTTGAAATCAGCATCAGTAACCTTACAACAAAGATTTTGGTATAAACTTCAGGCAAAAATACGATTCTGATAAAAATTAAATGATCTGTAAATAATTGATTTATAGATATATATTTGGACAGATAAAAATAAATGGAAAAATCCCTTAATTTCGGTTGAGGGATTTTTTCGTTTTCTGCGACATATACATGTAAGACAATATTTATGCAACAACAAAACATACCATGGGAGGCGATTTCAGCAAAGTTAAAAAACGATGCTGATCAGGAGCAGAGGAAGCAAATTCATAATTGGCTGGATAGTTCCCCTGAAAATTCTCTGATTTTATCGGAGATTGTGAATACATGGTCGCTCACCAAAAATAAAACTGAATTCTACCAGCCCGACATGACCATTAACTGGCAGAAACTGATGAAACTGATCAATTATCAGCCAAAACAAAAAGCAATTCAAAACATTTATTTCAGGTGGGCCGCCGCCGCCGCTATTCTGGCAATTGTGTTTCTGGCCGGAATTGGTTTGGGTGATGGTTTCACCACAACACAAACTGCCATTTCTTACACCAAAATAATTGCTCCTGAAGGAAATAAAACCCAGATTATTTTGCCTGACAGTACTTATGTATGGCTCAATTCAGGATCTGAATTGCAGTACCCTTCAGATTATTCGGCTGAAAACCGCGAAGTGCAAATGAAAGGCGAATGCTTTTTTGATGTGGTAAAAGATCCGGAGCATCCATTCGTAGTGAGCGGCTCAAAATTTAAGGTGAAGGTATATGGAACGCGGTTTAATATAAATGAACACAACCTGAAGAATACAGCCGATGTGACACTGGTTTCAGGAAAAGTTGAGGTATTAAGCCTTCAGGATAAATTGATTTCGGAATTAATTCCCGGGCAGCAATTGGTATTCAGCGATGGGAAATATCATTTACAGAAGGCCGAAAATTTGGAAGCGCTGACAGCCTGGCTGAACAACATGCTGATATTCGACAACCAGCCTTTCGAAGAGGTTATCTATTACCTGGAGAATTGGTACGGGGTGAAAATTCAACTCGACAAGAGTTTATATTACAGGCACAATTACACATTTAAAGTAAAAACCGAAAGTTTGCGCGAAGTAATGGAGCTGATTTCATACATCACGCCAATTCAATACCAAATTGAAGGAGAACAAGTTACCATTAAATACAAAAAACGATGAGGTGATCCTGAAATCAAAAAAAACAGGAAGCGTTCGAGGCTCCCTGTTCTAAGTTAGTTTTATTGTTGAACCGAATTTGAGATGCAAATGGCTTCCTGAGAAAAAGTACTGCATCAAAAATTCAAAAACTAAATCATTCAAAATTATGAAAAAAAAATTAATGGACGTGTTTCGGCGAAATCCGATGGCACAAAAAATTCTTTTAGTTATGCGACTAACGCTATTCCTATTGGTTCTCAGTGTTTTTAGTGCCTACTCAAGCAGTTATGCACAAAAAACCAAACTCAACCTGAAGGTTCAAAATACCCAGGTGAAGGAAGTCCTCAGTCAAATCGAAAATCAGAGCGAATTCTTTTTCATGTTCGACAACAAACAAGTTGACGTTGAGCGTAAAGTGAATATGGAAGTGAACTCTATGAACATCGATCAGGTGCTTCAAAAACTGTTTGAAGGAACAGAGGTCAATTACAGGATTGTAAACAGGCAAATCTTGCTTTTCTCCGAAAACACCAACAGTGCTTTTTCGCAGCAAGCCAACAGCGTTTCGGGTAAAGTTACTGATTCATCGGGCATCGGATTGCCGGGCGTTTCGGTGGTGGTAAAAGGTACTACAACAGGTACTATAACCGATGCCAACGGGAATTATTCCATGTCCAATGTTCCGGCCAATTCAATACTGCAATTTTCGTTTGTAGGGATGAAAATGCAGGAAGTGGTCGTTGGTGGAAAAACAAACATCAATGTTACACTTGCCGAAGATGCAATTGGAATTGAAGAAGTGGTTGCAATTGGGTATGGTACACAGAAAAAAGTTAATCTGACAGGAGCGATTGCCACGGTTAATGGTGCTGATATGATCAAACGCCCTGTAACAAATGCAGGAACCATGATACAAGGATTGATGCCGGGCGTTCAGGTAACCCAAAATTCAGGAGAACCAGGCAACGAGGGAGTATAAATTCGTATTCGTGGTACCGGAACCTTCAGTAGTGCCGGCTCAAACCCATTGGTATTAATCGATGGAGTACAGGGTAACCTTTCCGACTTAAACCCCAACAACATTGAAAATATCTCAGTTTTGAAAGATGCCGCTTCTGCCTCAATTTACGGAGCCAGAGCTGCCAACGGAGTTATTCTGGTAACCACAAAAACTGGCAAAGAGGGCAAAATCAGCATGGAATACAGTGGAAATTATGGTGTCCATACGCCCACTAAAATGTATGAACTGATAACAAACTCAGCCGAGTACATGGAAATGTTTAATGAAGCAAGGCTCAACTCCGGATTAACATCTGGACTTTACAGTCAGGATATAATAAACACCTACCGCAATGCAACTGACCGTAATTTGTATCCAAATACTGATTGGCTCGACCTGATATTCAATCCAGCACCTACCCAAACTCACAATTTGAGTTTTAGCGGGGGTACCGGGGGTACTAGATTTGACATATCGCTGGGGTATGTAAATCAGGAAGGTATCATGAAAGGCTTTAACTATGAAAAGTACAATATTCGGGTTAACCTAAGCTCGCAGGTGAATGATAAAATTAAATTTGGCGCAAATTTCTCGGTAAAAAAAGGAGTAAAATCGGCACCGCGCCAGGGAGCTGCAGACACATTCCTGGCAGCCATGTCACAGGCCCCGACCTACTCGCCGCAGCTTGCTGACGGCAGCGGCAGATATACATTTAAAGCCTACGACTTTGAGTATAACAACAAAAGCCCTATTGCACTTATCGACAATAAAGTCAACAGAAATACCGACGATTACGTTATTTCCTCACAGGGATGGCTTGACATACAGTTGCTGAAAGGACTTAAATGGTACACGAAAGCTGCTGTAAACATGGATTTTAGCAAATACTACGATTTCAGGGCTCAGGTTCCTTTGTACAATTTCCGGACAAATGAATTTATGACTTTGTTAGATGTTGGTGGTTCTGGGTTAGTTGTTCAGGATGATCAAAATGTGTATAAAAACCTTTATACCTACCTGAATTTTGATCAGGAATTTGGCGATGGACACAAGGTGTCTGCACAGGCAGGTTACAGCATGGAAGACAATGTATATCAATATTTAAACGGGTACCGGAAGAACTATCCAAGTGATGTGCTCAGGCAGCTGAATGCCGGAAGTCCATCGGTACAACAAGCAACCGGCACTCAAAACGAATGGGCAATGATGTCATTCTTTGGCAGGTTGGGGTACAACTTTAAAGATCGTTATCTTTTGGAAGCAAACTTAAGGTATGACGGTACTTCACGGTTAAATCCGGATTCCCGCTGGGGTGTTTTCCCGTCGTTTTCAGCTGGCTGGAGGGTAACCGAAGAACAGTTTGTGAAAGACCTTGACCTAAACTGGCTGAACAGCTTGAAAATCAGAGGTTCGTACGGAGAGCTTGGAAATCAGAACATTGGTTTGTATCCATACCAGTCAATCCTTGCTTTAACCGGAAATTATTCATTTAATGACTCAAGCTTATCTTCAGGAGTTGCACAAACAAGTTTGGCCAATCCAAATATCATGTGGGAAACTACTTCCATCCTCGACTTTGGTTTTGACCTTACTGCCTTTCAGGGATTGAATGTAACTTTTGACTGGTATAAGAAAACAACAACGGATATTTTAAGAGGTTCTCAGGTTACCGATGCAGTTGGATTAAACCCACCAACAGTAAACAATGGTACCATGGAAAATTCAGGCGTTGAATTGGGCCTTCAATACACCAACCGCGTTAATTCAGGTTATTTTTCAGGATTGAATTACAACCTCGGATTTAATATTGACCATTACAAGAATAAACTGGTTGATTTTGGAGCACGTGAAATCAGTGGCTATTCTTTAAGAGAAGAAGGTTATGAATGGGATTCATTTTATATGCTGGAGTGGATTGGCATTTTTCAGTCAACCACCGAAATTACCAATTCTCCAAAACAATTTACTGATGCAACGGTACCAGGCGATTTGAAGTTTAAAGATGCGAACAAAGATGGTAAAGTGGACAATGACGACAGAATCCCAATTTCTGGAAGATACCCCGCTTTTAACTATGCATTTAATTTGTCTTCCAACTGGAGAGGTTTTGATTTGTCAGCACAATTCCAGGGAGTTGAAAATGTTAAGTATTTCGTAAATGACTGGGGAACAATTCCTTTTGTTCAGGGTTCGCCTCCAACAACTGACTGGCGAGACCGCTGGACTGAATCCAATCCTTCAACTACCATGCCCCGCATGTATTGGGGATGGGGAGCACCTGAACGTATCAGACGCAATTCTTCATGGTATCTCCAGGATGGTTCCTATTTCAGACTGAAAAATTTAACTTTTGGTTATACGCTGCCTAATCAACTGACACAACGTGCGGGAATACAGCAATTGAGGGTGTATTTCTCAGGAGATAATCTTGTTACATTGACCAAATATCCCGGCTTAGATCCTGAGCGTGGTGGTAGCGGTTCTTTCGTAAACTACCCTCAGAATAAGATTTATTCTTTCGGTGTAAATGTTAAATTTTAAAAACTATCAGACATGAAAAGATATATAATACCATTCTTCGTAATATCCATCCTTCTTTTAAGCGGATGTGATAATTATTTGGATAGAAATCCACTGGATCAGATTTCTTCAAGTACGTTCTGGAAATCCAAAACAGATTTTGACATGGCGCTAACCGCTAACTACGGACTTAATACAACCGGAGCGCCTTGGGACAACCCTCCCGGAGGAGTATGGTCATATCTGCTTCCCAACTGGGATTGTATAACCGACAATTGTTTTGGGCAACACAATAATTTCAACTCAAAAGCAATTGCTTCCGGAGACATCAGCTCAACAACAGGCGGTTACATCTCATTGGTATATTCGCTTAGTTATCAGGCGATAGCCAGGGGAAATATTTTCCTGAAAGAATTGAGCGCATACAAGGGAACTGATTTCCCGGATGCTGATAAAAAAAGAGCAGAGGCTGAAATCAGGTTTTTGAGGGCTTATTATTACTTCCAATTGTATAGCGCTTATGGCGATGTGCCTCTTATTCTTGAGCCATTAACCCTTGAAACGCAGGAACAACCTAAAGTTCCGGCAGCCCAGATACTGGCTCAGGTAATTACCGATCTTGATTTTGCAATTGCCAATCTGAATACCGTTCCCTACTTTCAAAATACAGGGCATGTAACCAAATCAACTGCACAGGCTTTAAAAGCCCGCGTTTTGATTTATGATGCGTATGGAAACAACGGAACACCGAATATTGAGAAGTTGACACAAGTTAGAGATTTGTGTTTGCAGGTTATCCCTCAGTATTCATTGAGTCCTGTGTTTGAAGCTGTTTTTCAGGATAAAGGGCAGAGCACAAATCCTGAAATTATCTATTCAGTAAATTATCTGGCACCCGACAATGTTCCTACCTATGCAGCCGATTTAATTTATGGCGACTGGATTGTGGTGAGTCCGCTTCAAAGTTTTGTCAATTCGTTTGAATGTACCGACGGACTGCCCTGGGGTGTTTCACCGCTTACTGATGCTGCAAATCCTTTTTCAAACAGAGACCCAAGGTTATCCAAGACCGTTTTTGTTGACCATCCTGACTGGGGAGGTGGCAACGTGCATTTTCCAACCAATAGCCGTCCAACCGGTTATGGCCTGAAAAAATTCCTTTGTCCTGAAAATACACCTTATGGCTATACCACGCTTAGTCAGCAGAATTCTGTTGTTTTGAGGTTAGGTGAAGTTTTACTGATGTATGCTGAAGCTCAAAATGAAATTGCAGGTCCGGATGCTTCTGTTTATAAGGCGATAACAGATTTGCGTGCCCGTGTTGACATGCCTCCTTATCCCGCTGGTTTGTCTAAAGCTGAAATGCGTGAAAGAATCAGAAAGGAAAGAAGAATTGAGCTGGCTTTTGAGGGCTTGCGCTATTTCGACCTTAAAAGATGGCACATTGCAGGTGAAATTTTAAACAATGTTACCGACGGTATGCTTCCATACAAATGGGAAGACAAATTCTACCACTGGCCGCTTCCACAAAATGAAATAGATAAAAACCACGGCGTTTTAGTCCAGAATCCGGATTACAAATAGATAATAAGTTGAAACGAGAGAGTTTAAAATGCTCTCTCGTTTCTTTTTCGATTCCTCTTTTCAAGCCTTTAACCAACTGACACATCCAATAAATTATTCACATCAACATGAAATTAAACCGATTCCACATCCTGACACTTGCGTTATTCTTTTTAGTGTCATGCTATTCAGAAAAAAAAGAAACTGAACAATCTCACCTCAAACTTTGGTACAATCAGCCTGCGAATTCTTCGGTGGAAGATGTGAAAGAGGGCTGGATAAACGATGCCGAATGGCTCAGAGCATTGCCTGTTGGTAATGGATTTCTGGGGGCAATGGTATTCGGCGATGTTAATCAGGAACGCCTTCAGCTCAACGAAAAAACTTTGTGGTCAGGCAGTCCAAACGACGACAACAATCCCGATGCTTTCGCTTCACTGGGAAAAATCAGGCAATTGTTGTTCGAGGGCAAGTACAAGGAAGCCAATGAACTGACCAACAAAACGCAGATTTGCAAAGGAGTCGGTTCCGGACAAGGGAATGGTGCCAATGTTCCTTTTGGCTGCTTTCAGACATTGGGTGATTTGCGGCTGGATTTTGGAAAAACAGCAGCATTTGATAATTATCACCGGGGACTCGACCTGAACAGGGGTGTGGTCAATGTTTCATACAATCAGGAGGATGTCAACTATCAACGCGAAATTTTTGCCAGTTATCCTGACCGGGCACTGGTAATGCGGTTAACAGCTGACAAAAAAGGATCTTTGAACTTTAAAACTTCCTTAACCCGACCAGAACGGTTTGAAACACACGCCGAAAATGACCATTTGTTGATGACCGGAACCATGGACGACGGAAAAGGCGGCAATGGAATGCAATATGCCGTCAGGCTAAAGGCTGTTGCATCTGGTGGAACGATCACCTTTTCAGGCAACAGTATGGAGGTGCAAAACGCCGATGAAGTGGTTTTATTCATGACCGCTTCAACCAATTACAAACAGGAATACCCCAACTATCTTGGAGCTGATCCGAAGATAACCACACTCGAGCAACTCAACAAAGCAGCATCCCAATCATATGCAGCTCTTTTGAAAAGCCATACTAACGATTATTCCGCTCTTTTCGGAAAAGTCAGTTTAAAATTGACAAACAACGAACCCGATACCATTCCAACCGATGTCCGACTGAAAAATCAGGAAAAGAATCCTGACGATCTCCGCTTGCAGGAAACATATTTTCAGTTTGGGCGCTACCTGCTGATCTCCTCTTCCAGAGAAGGTTCTCTGCCAGCCAACTTGCAAGGCATCTGGGCCAACAAAATACAGACTCCGTGGAACTGCGACTACCATACCGACATCAATGTTCAGATGAACTATTGGCCGGCTGATGTAACAAATCTTTCTGAATGTCACGGGCCGTTGACCGACCTGATCGAGTCGCTGGTGAAACCCGGAGAAGTGACCGCATCGGTGCAATACAAAGCGAACGGATGGTGTATCCATCCAATTACCAATGTTTGGGGTTACACTGCTCCGGGCGAACATCCGGGATGGGGAATGCATGTGGCTGCCGGAGGTTGGTTGTGTCAGCACCTTTGGGATCATTACACCTTTACACAGGATCAAAAATATCTGGAACGGGTTTATCCAATCATGCTGAAATCGGCACAGTTTTACCTCGACTGGCTGGTGAAAGACCCGGCCTCCGGCAAATTGGTTTCAGGCCCCGCCACGTCACCAGAGAACACCTTTGTCGCTCCTGATGGCTCAGTTTGTTCAATGAGCATGGGTCCATCACACGATCAGCAGATTCTGCACGAACTGTTCACCAATGTGCTAAATGCTTCAGAAATATTAAAAGATACCAATCCATTGCTGGACACAATTGATATCGCTTTACAAAATCTTGCTCTTCCAAAAATCGGATCAGATGGGCGACTGATGGAATGGAGTGAAGAATTCAAAGAAACAGAACCCACCCACCGGCATACCTCGCATTTGTATATGTTGCATCCCGGCAATCAGGTTGATATACAGAAGACACCTGAACTGGCAGGGGCAGTCAGGAAAAGTCTGGAGGCCAGAACTGATATCGGAACAGGCTGGTCGCTGGCCTGGAAAGTAAACTTTTGGGCAAGGCTCAAAGATGGTGACCGAGCCTACCAACTATTAAAAAACCTGCTTCGTCCAACCGAAAATTACAAAATCAACATGTCCAACGCCGGAGGAACGTATGCTAATCTGTTCTGTGGCCATCCACCTTTCCAGATCGATGGAAACTTTGGAGCGACAGCCGGTATTGCAGAAATGTTGTTGCAAAGCCATAATGGCTGCATCGAATTGTTGCCTGCATTACCATCAGCATGGAAAAATGGCGAAGTAAGAGGATTGGTTGCCCGGGGCGGCTTTGTGGTGGATATCAAATGGGAAAACAATCAGTTGGTTTCTGCCACAATCTATTCCAGAAATGGAGGCTCCTCCCCTGTTAGGTACAAGGAAAAAACTGCCGAACTCCCGGCAATGCAAAAAGGCCAGAAGCAATTGCTTGATAATCAATCATTCAATTAATTTGATTTATTCATAATAATTCCAGATATGGCATTCGCATTTAATGGCTGTAAAAGCAATAGACATTGTTTTTTGCTACAGATTTTTTATCATTTTATCAATTCCCTGTAATATATTTAATCATTATATTTGCATTTTAATAGCCAATATAATATCCTTTAAATGCCAAAAGACAATATTGAAGCTAATATGATATCCACTAATGATTTTTTATTGGATGACTTTAATCCGGGTGCAATTCTGAAGAATATTGCCGTAAGGGCAAAACGTAACAGGCTGGAATTGAACCTGAGTCAAAATGCCCTGGCAGCAAAATCAGGAGTAAGTTTAGGCAGCCTGAAACGATTTGAACAAACTGCTGAGATATCGCTCAAAAATTTGGTGATGCTGGCGGTCGCTTTAGATGCGACGAATGAATTCGCGTCACTATTTTCAGGAAGGAAATACCAAAGCATTGATGAATTGCTAACGAAAGACAAGGCGAAAACGGCAAAACGAGGGAGGAGAAATGTTTACTAAACCTAAATCAGTTTCGGTTTTCCTGAACGGGAAAATAGTTGGAAGGTTGGCGCTTACGCCCGACAATTTGTGCGCTTTTGAGTACGATTTGGGGTACCTAAGAAACGGGCAGTCGATTTCTCCATTTTATCTTCCGCTGCGGCCTGGTGTATTTGTTGCCAAACGCGATCCATTTTCAGGCAACTTTGGTGTATTCAACGATTCTCTTCCTGATGGCTGGGGAAACCTTTTATTGGATCGCTACTTAAACGCGCAAAAAATCAATCCTTCAGGATTGACGGTTTTGGATCGGCTTAGTATAGCCGGTTCATCGGGCATGGGTGCGCTCGAATACAAACCCGATAACAGTTTCGCGACCAACGAAAGTGTTCATGATCTGGATTTTTTGGCTGCTGAGGCCGAAAAAATACTGAATCAGAAAGACAATGGAACATCGCTTGAAACGCTTTTCAAATTGGGTGGTTCTTCCGGAGGAGCACGGCCAAAAGTGCTGCTCAATATCGAAGGTGAGGAATGGCTGATAAAATTCCGGTCGACTTTTGATCCGCAGAATGTTGGACAAATTGAATATGAACATGCTTTACTGGCAAATGATTGCGGAATTGAAATGCCCGAAACCCGTTTGTTCGAGGGTAAATATTTTGGCGTGAGGCGATTCGATCGTGCCGGGAAAACAAAAATACACATGCTGAGTGCAGCAGGATTGCTCCATGCTGATTATCGTATTCCTTGCCTCGACTATCAGGGCTTATTGACGGCATGTTTTAAGGTGACCGGTGATATTGAGGAAGTTTAT
>JAUYEQ010000623.1 GCA_030691295.1 Bacteroidota bacterium | reverse complement strand
ATAAGGATAAGGTGTGAATCCGCGTGGGATCGTTCCATCTGCAGGCAAACGCATCGTACTCCCATCTTCAAAAACAGGATTTTCCGAATAGGTTTTATAGGCCGGTGAATGAGCCATATCGGGATAAAATTCATATCCGCGTTTATTCTTGTCTTTGTCGCAGGCTACCGCTGAAACGAATAAAATGAGTAGTAGCGGGTATATTTTTACAGATGGTCTCATAATCAATATTGGGTATGATATTCAAAACTTTCTTTAAAAAACGGATGGTTCTTCGGCACCAAAGGAGCTTTTGTCAACGAACGGAAAACTACAAGCAGAAACAGCCCTGCATAACCTATGGTAATTCCAATTTCGGGCAGCCCGATCCCGGCATTTTCACCGCCAACTGCGCCGGGCATAATGAGTTGGTACAAATCAAGCCAATGCCCGATAAAAACGATCAAGGCAACCGGCAACAATATCAATGAGCCACGTTTTGAATTTCTGGTCATTAACGCTAAAAAAGGTACAATAAAATTCAGGATTAAATTGACATAGAAAATGGTGCTGAAATTCTTGTGCCGTTCGTAAAAGTAAATTGTTTCCTCCGGAATGTTGGCGTACCAAATCAGCATGTATTGCGAAAACCACAGATAAGCCCAAAATATGCTGAAACCGAACAGGTACTTGCCAAGATCGTGAATGTGTTCGTGGTTGACATGATCCATGTAGCCCATTTGTTTGAGCATAAACAGGATAATAATCAAAACTGCAGTTCCGCTTGCCAGCATACTTGAAAACACATACCAGCCATACAAAGTGCTGAACCAGTGGGCATCTATCGACATCAGCCAGTCCCAGGCAGAAGTAACACTGGTTAAAGCAAGGGTAACCACAAATATTGCGGAGAAAATTCTCAGTTTCCTGAAGTATTTCAAATCGCCAAACTGATCGAGTTGTTTCGAATTTTTACGGATAAAGTAGGCCAGTGATATCCAGATGATAAAATATACCAGGAATCGGATATAGAAGAACGGCTCATTCAGATAGGCTACTTTCTTTAGCAAAATTTCATCCAGATGGTCTTTGTGAGTCCAGTCATAAATCAGATGCAATCCTCCGGAAACAAAAAGTATTAAAAGCAGTAATCCTGCAACAGGAATAAAAGTGCTCATTGCTTCGCCAATCCGCTGAATACTCGTGTGCCAGCCCGATTCGGCAATGGTGTGAACCGCCACGATAAATAAACCGATCAGTCCAATTGCAAGAAAATAATAGGTATTCAGCAGCAAGTTGGCAGCAATCCGATCAAGGCCCACTCCTGCAAAATAGCTGGCTCCAAGCGTGAGTAATCCTATTGCAATCATCACAAAGGTGATGGTCGATAATTTTTTGGTCAGTATGAATGTTTGATTCTCCATGTCAATTCTATGCTTTTAATAAAATTCCTTCGGCACCGGCTTCAGCAAGCGCTAATTTAATTTGACTGATACTTTCATCCGAACTATCGTCATCCACCTTCACAACTACCAGGAAACGATCATCGGTGCACCTTTCATCATGAATAAGCGGTTTCGCTCCCGGACTCAGTTTATTGGTGATTAAAAAAGCAATAACCATGGCGAAAGCTGCAAAAAGTACGGTTAATTCAAAGGTTACCGGGATAAACGAGGGTACCGAGAAAAATGGTTTACCTCCAAAGTTAAGCGGATAGTCAATGGTGAAAACCCACGCCTGAAATCCAAATGCCACAGCTGCACCCACTGCACCTGCAATAAAACCCACACGGGTCAGTCGCGAACGTGGAATTTCCAAAACCTTGTCTATTCCATGAACGGGAAATGGTGTCAGCACATCGCTTATTTTCAATCCTTTGGCTTTCATTTGCCTGAGGCCTTTCATCAAATCTTCCTCATCCATGTAATATGCTGTTATATATTTATTCATGTCCGGTAGTTTTTGTTTTTTCTCCTGAAGATTTAAGTACACCTTTTACCTCAGCAATTGCAATTACCGGAAATACCCGGATGAACAGCAGAAATAAAGTAAAAAACAATCCAAATGTTCCAACATAAAGTCCGACCTCAACGATGGTTGGCCGGTACATGGTCCAGCTTGAAGGAAGATAATCGCGGTGCAATGAAGTTACCACAATAACGAACCTTTCGAACCACATTCCAATATTTACAAAAATGGAAATGATGAAGGTGAAAAGCACACTTCTCCTGATTTTTTTAAACCAGAAAAGTTGTGGAGTAATCACATTACAGGTCATCATAATCCAATATGCCCATGCATAAGGACCAAAAGCCCGGTTGAAAAACGCATAAGTTTCAAACTCAACGCCGGAATACCATGCCATGAAAAACTCGGTGAGGTAGGCGATACCAACAATGGAACCGGTTAAAATGATAATTTTATTCATCGATTCGATGTGGTTCACTGTAATGTAATCTTCCAGGTTTAGCGCCTTCCTGGATATGATCATCAGCGTGAGCACCATGGCAAAACCGGAAAAAACTGCTCCCGAAACAAAATAGGGTGGAAAAATGGTGGTGTGCCAGCCCGGTATCACTGAAGTTGCAAAGTCGAAACTTACAATTGTATGAACTGACAATACCAGCGGAGCCGCAAGACCTGCAAGTATTAAACTAACTGTTTCGTGCCGCGACCAATGCCTGGCAGAGCCGGTCCAGCCAAAGCTCAAAAAACCATAAATAGCTTTCCTGATTTTCGTTTTGGCTCTGTCGCGCACGGTTCCCAAATCAGGAATAAGCCCGACATACCAAAAAATCAGTGAAACAAGGAAATAAGTTGAGATGGCAAAAACGTCCCATAACAGCGGAGAGTTGAAGTTAACCCAAAGGAGCCGGGTATTTGGATATGGAAAAATGAAAAAACCCAACAGCAGTCTTCCCATGTGAATAAGTGGAAAGAACCCGGCACACATCACTGCAATCAAGGTCATTGCTTCAGCCGAACGATTGATACTTGTGCGCCACTTCTGGCGAAAAAGCAACAAAATGGCCGAAATAAAAGTTCCTGCATGGCCAATCCCAACCCACCAAACGAAGTTGGTTATATCCCATGCCCAACCTACGGTTTTATTCGTACCCCATTCACCAATTCCATAAAAAACGGTAATGTAAGTGGCCCAGGCGCCAAACAGTAGCCCAAGTCCCGCTATGCTTATGCCTATATACCAATAAATAGACGGTGTGCCGGCCATTGGTGCCAATATATCATCGGTCACCTGTTTGTAGTTCTTATTGCCCCGGATTAACGGTTCTCTGAGCGGAGATGTGTACATTCCTTATTCGTTTTAGTTAGATGCTTTTATTTTTCACCCTGGTAAGGTAGCCAACCGAAGGCAATGTATGTAATTCTTCGAGCAAATGATAGTTACGTTCATCAGCAAAGAATTTCGATATTCGGCTTTCCTTGTTATTGAGATCGCCAAAAACGATCGCATCAGCCGGACAAGCCTGCGCACAAGCCGGAACCAATTCGCCATCTTTCAATTGGCGGTTTTCATTTTTTGCTGTCAGTTTTTTCTCCTGAATACGTTGCATACAGAAAGAACATTTTTCAATAACCCCTTTAGCACGAACAGTTACGTCAGGGTTCAATACCAAACGGCGCAAATCGGTAGTCATTTCAGTTGGATCCTTGCGATTTCCCTGAAGCGCGTCGGCACCTGTATAATCGTAAAAATTGAATCGTCTTACTTTATACGGACAGTTGTTGTTGCAATAACGTGTACCTATACAACGGTTATAGGCCATTTGGTTGACTCCTTCGTTGCTGTGGGTGGTTGCCGCTACCGGGCATACATTTTCGCAGGGAGCA
>JAUYEQ010000619.1 GCA_030691295.1 Bacteroidota bacterium | reverse complement strand
CCACCTTCCACATCGTCGAGGTAAATTTTTGTAAGTCCGCGATTAAAATAAGCTTCGGCAAAATCTGTTTCAATTTCCAGGGCTTTGTTTAAATCGGTTAAGGCGCCTTCGTAATCGCGCATTTTACATTTTACGTATGCCTTGTTAAAATATGCAAAAGCAAACTCCGGATTGTGCTGTAAACAAGTTTCATAGTCGTTCAGCACAGCGCTGTAATCAGTCACGGTTTCAATAGTGGTTACCTTTGTTTGTTTCGGATCTGTATTGAGAGCGACAGTAATTGCATTGGAAGATTGATTAAGCTGTTCAATTATGTCAGCCATTTTCAGGCTGCAATTTGCCCTTGAAAAGTATGCCAGTGTATTTTTGTTATTCAGGTCAATCGCTTTCTGAAGGTCGGTCAACGAATTGGGATAGTCTTCAATCAGACTGTAAAATATTCCACGGCTCAAATAGTTTTGACTTTCCTTATTGTTATTTCTAATTCTTTCGTTGAAGTAAAGAATGTGGTTTTTAAACACATCTTTCATATAATCAACCGGTTTGTTCGAGATGGTTACTACCGGATCGTAATTATTGAAGTTATTGATGGTTTCGAGTTCTAGGTTATAATATTGAGTACGCTCAAAATCGGTTGAATTTTTATCGTATGACGACAAAATAAATATTGGCTGCAAATCGATGATGATATTTTTGTTTTGAATTCGGCCATCTTCAACTTCCTTATCGTCTTTACCGGGCGTATTTCGCGCATCCGACAAGGTAAGCCGGTACCTTCTCCTGTCGCGTTCTTCCTGTGTCTCCTTTTTTGGTTCGGTATTCTGTTCCGCATCGGCGTGATCGTTCGACGAACCATTGTTTGCGCTTGTTGAGCTAGGATCAGGTTGCGCCTGGGTTTGTTGCGCCGGCAATTGATTCTGAGCAGATTGATTTGCTTGTTGCCTTGCCCGGGCCAGCGCACTTGAATCGACTTCTTTTGCCTTGAATACAAACTTCGGATCCAGTTTGGCCGCAATAGCGTAGTCTTCCTCCGAACCCGGCAGTTTAAGGTTCTCCCTCGCAATACCGCGATTCATATAGGCATTTGCGATGGTTGGGTCGATTTTTAAAGCGGTGTTATAATCTACAATGGCTCCTCTGAAGTCTTCCAGCTTTTGTTTTACAATTCCACGGTTATTAAAAGCATAAGCGTTTTGAGGTTCGAGTTTAATACATTGGTCAAAATCGCGTAAAGCCGCAGCATAATCGTTGAGTTCGAAACGCGCCAATCCCCTTAAAAGATAGGCATTTGCAAAATGTGGCCTGATAATTATCGCCTGGTTCAAATCTCTGATCGCCCCTCGAAGGTCATTTTTCATTAATTTGGCATTGCTTCTGTTTATGAAGCTGTTGGTAAATTTCGGATTGATTTCCAGCGCTTTGTCATAATCTGCAATCGCACCGTCAATGTCTTTCATCGAAATTTTTGCAATACCGCGGTTGTTGTAAATGTTTGCGTTGTTGGGGTCGAGTTCAATGGCCCGGTTATAATCGGCAATGGCTTTTGCATAATCGTTCAGTTGCAGATATGACAATCCCCGGTTCATAAATGCATCAGGATAATATGGTTTGATCTCGATTGCAGTATTGTAATCCAGAACTGCTCCCCTGAAATCTTCGAGCTGATGTTTGGCAACAGCCCTGTAATAATAGGGTTCAGGCAAATGGGGTTTGAAACGGATAACAATATTAAAGTTTTCGATCGCGCCAACGTAATTGCCAATCTGAATCCGGGTTTCACCAACACGAATGTAGTGGTCAATGTTCAACTGACTGAAAGCCAGATTTGAAACAAATATTAAAAGTAGAAAACTCAGTCTTTTCATGCCGGTGCAATTTATGCATAGCAAAAATAGTATTTTAGCCCGAATGGCTGTCTTTTCGGTTTTTTTAATTATTTTTTGAAAGTTTAACAACGAAATACATTTTTCTTAAACTTAACTCAGAAATAGTAGTTGAAGTTTCAGAGTGTAATTATCAGGAAATAAATATATAAGGAGAAACTGAAATGACACAAACCCGATGCGGATGGGCACAGAAAAATGAACTGATGGCCAAATACCACGACGAAGAGTGGGGAAATCCTTTGCATGACGAACAGAAATTATTTGAGTTTCTGATTCTGGAAGGTATGCAGGCAGGATTGAGCTGGTTAACGATCCTGAACAAGAGGGAAAACTTCAGGTTGGCCTACGACAATTTTGATGTGCAAAAAGTGGCCTGTTACGATCAGCAATTACCTGAACATTACCGGTATTGTGCGGAAAACAATCCACATGTCTTTCCAGAATGAATATTTACTTCTACCGGCGATTTCAGAATATTTATTTTGAAGGCTGTTGCGTTCTTCGTGCGACATTGACAATAATTTCCTGCGGGTCACTACTCTCCATGGCCCGGTTATTCCGGAAGGACTATTAAATCGGTCAGTCCAGTCATCGGTGCTTAAAAGTTCAGCTTCGTAAATTGGCAGTGGTCTGTTTCCAACCAATGAGATATCTCCCTTGATCACATTTATCAACTGTGGGATTTCATCAATATTCAGTTTGCGGATAATTCTCCCGACTTTTGTCACCCGCGGATCGCCAGCCAAAACCTGTTTGCTTAGCTGATTACGAATTATTGCCGGTTTTTCATTTTTGTTTTTTGTTTCAGAATGGTCAGCCAAAGTTTCTTTTTTGTATTCGCTCAGATGCGCCAACTCTTTTAACCGTTTATCGGCATTGATGTACATCGACCTTAATTTATAAAAGTCGAAAACATTGAACCCTGAACCAACTCTTTTAGAGATATAAAAAACCTTTCCCTTCGATTCAAGCCTGATTGCAATACTGAAGATTAACAAAACCGGAGAAACCAGGAACAGTGTAACTGATGCAACCACAATATCAACAGTACGTTTTAGAAATGATGGCTGAAAGGGCTTAAAAGCATTCATCCCAGCTAAATCATTTTTTGGAGATTGCCGGACTTGCTTTAGAGTCAAAACTTTATCAATTATTATTTCTGCGCTGGTCGGCTTGATAAATACTTCATCCATTCTTTTCAGCAGTTCCTGAGAGATGGATTCCTGATTTTTTTCATCATCAAGCAATAGAAATGGTATTGTTTTATCTGTATCAAATTGCTCTACCCAAAAATCATAAAAGCCAAACACGTTGCATCCGGGAAGTATTCTTTCACAAATAATTGCATCAGGTAACCCATTGGCAGCGATCCATTGACTGACAGAAAAAGTGTTGTCCATTGTGTCAATCTCAGCCAAATGGTTCTCGAAAATAACAGGTGACAGAAACTCTGGATCGGCACCTAAATGAAGTATTTTCAATTTTTTGTTGCTGTTCGTTTCCATTGAGCAGGATTTATTTAGGTTTGATTTTTTGTAGTTGACCAAATCTAAATAAAAAAAAAGTGATTTTGTCTGTGTTAAAGGAATATCTTGGGAAAAGTTTGAGAATGAATTGTTTTATGGAAATCAGTATGTTCATAAAAAGAAAAAAGGATAGATTCTCTAATCTACCCTTTCTCTAAACCTAACTAAACCTAACTAAACTAACTAAACCAATAAAACTAATCAAACCTAACTTATGAAATGCGATATATGTCGTTGGACTAAATGTCTTTTTGTATTCTGATAACGTTACAAAGATATGCTGTGGAATGCTTACCAGTGTTAAGTGAACCTTAACTTTTGTGTTATAAAACATTAAATCATTGATGCCATTTTCCTTTTCATTGCGTAAAATCCAAATAAACGCCAATAAAAACGGGATAATCCAGTAAACACTGCCGATTATCGGATCGTAGTATTTTATTGACAATAAATGGTTGATATCTTTTTCTACAAATTCTAATTGCTGAATGGAATTTCTGTTACATTTATGCAATTGTAGTAACCTCTA
>JAUYEQ010000616.1 GCA_030691295.1 Bacteroidota bacterium | reverse complement strand
AAGCCCAGCTCCCGCGAACCAGGGTGGTCACTTTCTCCCGCTCCGGAATGACTTTCTCAACCAGCTTACCTATATCCTCAACGTATTCAAAATTGAACTCATAGGTTGCTCCCTGAGGCGAAGTGACATTGACATTCATCTGTGAACGGTCTTCAAGGGGCGCCATCTCGGCCGGGATAACTTTCCAGAGAAAAAAAATCAAAAAAAACGACAACAAGAGTATTCCGGTTGAAATATACTTTCGTCCGATAAAATTTTCAAGCGACCGCCGGTAAGCTTCGTTAATCCTGACAAAGAATTTTTCGGAATAATTATAGGCCTTGCTTCGGGAATGGTGTGTTTTAAGCAGTTTGGTAGAAAGCATCGGAGTCAAGGTGAGGGCCACAAACGATGAAATGGTGACAGCACCGGCAATCACGATACTAAACTCGCGGAAAAGACGCCCAGTCATTCCTTCGAGGAAAACGATGGGAAAGAAAACGGCTACCAGGGTAATGGTGGTGGCAATAATGGCAAAAAATATCTCGTTGGATCCCTCCAGCCCGGCTTGCCGCGGACTCATCCCCTGCTCAATTTTTACATAAATATTTTCCATCATCACAATGGCATCATCCACAACCAAACCGATTGAAAGGACTATCGCCAACAGGGTGAGTACGTTGATGGTAAAGCCCGCCACGTACATGATGAAAAATGAACCAACCAGCGAAACTGGGATAACTAAAATGGGAATAATGGTCGTGCGCCAGTCACGCAAAAAGACAAAAATGATGACCACCACCAGGAAAAAAGCCAAATAGATCGTCGTCTTCACCTCATCGATAGAAGAGCGGATGTATTGGGTGTTGTCGAAACCAATATCTATTTCCACATCATCGGGTAAGTCTTTTTTAATGAAATCCAACCGTTGCTTAACCGCATCCACAATTTCGATGTGGTTGGCACCGGGCTGCGGAATGATTACGGTGGCCACCATGGGGATTCCATTCATTTTCATAATACCGCGCAAATCTTCCGGGCTCAGTTCTGCACGGCCAATATCGCGCACCCGAATCAACTGATCACCCGACTGCCTAAGAATAAGGCTGTTAAATTCCTCCGGCGTGGTCATCAATCCAAGGGCTCGGATGGTCAACTCTGTTGTATTTCCTTCAATACTTCCCGCCGGAAGCTCCACGTTTTCACGTAAAATGGCATTGCGAACGTCCAGCGGTGTCATTTGGTAGCCTGCCAGTTTTGCCGGATCGAGCCAGATTCGCATGGCAAATCGTTTCTCGCCCCAAATACTTACTGCGCTTACTCCTGAAACTGTTTGCAACTGCTCTTTAAAAGTCAGTTCAGCAATTTCAGAAAGTTCAAGTAATGACCGTTTTGGACTTTTTACCGCAATCATCATGATCGGGCTGGCATCGGCATCGGCTTTGGCAACAGTTGGTGGATCACAGTCGCGCGGAAGAAAACGCTGTGCCTGTGATACTTTGTCGCGTACATCGTTGGCCGCTGTTTCCAGGTCGACGGACAGTTCAAATTCTACCGTAATGCGGCTGCTCCCCTGGCTGCTACTGCTGGTCAGAGTACGAATTCCCGGAATACCATTAATGGATTGCTCTAAAGGTTCGGTAATCTGGGTTTCAATAACATCGGAGTTGGCTCCCGGATAAGAGGTGCTTACTGAAATAATGGGAGGATCAACACTGGGAAACTCCCTGATTCCAAGGTAAGTCATTCCAATGATCCCAAACAGCAGGATCACCAGTGAAAATACGGTGGCCAATACAGGCCGTTTTATGCTGGTGGACGATAGGCTCATTTTAATTTGTTTACTAAATGTTGATTGGTAACCAAAGTATCGAGCTGAACAGGAAGATCGTCTCTAAGTTGCAGGGTTGCCGTGGTAAGCAGCGTATCGCCAAATTCGAGCCCGGTTCTGATCTGTATAAGCGATTCGGTGCGAAGCCCGGTTGTAACCTTTACTTCTTTTGCTCTTCCTTTTCGCAGAATAAACACTTTTTCCCCGGACATTTCAGGAATCAACGCCTGAGTTGGAATCGAAATAGCATTTTCAAGCTGCGACAACCTTGCCCTTACACTTGCAAACCGGCCAGGCTTGAGCTCTTCTTTGGAGTTGGCGTACAATGCCCTCGCAACAATCGTGCGCGTGCTCATATTCACCTTCGGTTCAATGGCATATACCCTGGCTTGAAATTTTTCACGAAAACCATCAATTTCGAAAGTAATGGGAAATCCCGGAACGATTTCATCGGCATAGCGTTCAGGAATGGAAAATTCGATTTTTAAAGGACTGAACTTTACCAGTTGTACTATTTTTGTTTGAGTGGAGGCATAAGCGCCTTCACTAATCATGCGTAAACCTACCGTTCCATTAAAGGGAGCCCTCAGTTCGGTTTCAGCAATCCTGGCTTCCACCAGCATTACATCGGCCTTCAGGGTTTCTAATTCTGTCACTACCTGATCGTAGCTTTCGCGGCTGATTGCATCGCGGTCGAGTAATTGCCGCTGCCTGAATTCCCTTTCTTCCACCAGTTTAATTTGCGATCGCAATTTGAGCAGTTGCGCTTGCAAGGGCTTGTCATTGATTTTTGCCAGCAACTCCCCCTTCTTAACCCGTGTGCCTTCCTTGAAGAATATGCCCACCACTTTCCCCTGGGTTTCAAACG
>JAUYEQ010000600.1 GCA_030691295.1 Bacteroidota bacterium | reverse complement strand
CAAAGTTTTCAAGCTCGAACAAAATTACCGGTCAACACAAACCATTGTGGACGCTGCAAACAGCATCATTGCCAAAAACAAACGGCAAATCAGGAAGAACGTATTTTCCGAGAAAGAAGTTGGTACGCTTATAAAAGTAATGAGCGCCATTACCGACAACGAAGAAGGCTACCTGGTTTCGAACGAAATTATTGACACCCGGATGCGAGAGCATTTTATGTTTTCGGATTACGCCATTTTGTACCGCACCAATGCCCAGTCGCGTATTTTTGAGGAAGCCCTCCGGAAAAGAAATATTCCTTACCGGATATATGGAGGCCTGTCATTTTATCAGCGAAAAGAAATAAAGGATTTGCTCGCCTATTTCAGGATGGTTATCAACCCGAAAGACAACGAAGCATTTAAGCGGGTCATCAATTATCCGGCGCGCGGAATCGGGCAGACCAGCCTTACCAAACTTGAACAATTTGCCTCCGAAAACAACATTTGCATCTGGGAATTCGCCACCAACATACCATTGCTTTTAGGAGAATTCAACAAAGGGACCGCTGCAAAAATTCATGAATTTACGCGGCTCATCGAAGTTTTCAGGGAAAAACTGGAACCGCTCAGCGCCTTCGAACTGGCCACCGAGATTGCAACCGGAACAGAAATCATGAAAGATCTTTACAAAGATCAAACTCCGGAAGGTGTCAGCCGGTACGAAAATATTCAGGAGTTGCTGAACGGTATTCAGGAGTTTTCAATTTCAGCAAAAGAAGAAGGAACGCCCAACCAGCTAAATAATTACATGGAAGATGTTGCTTTACTTACCGATCAGGATTCTGAAAAGGAGGAAGACAATGACCGTGTTACGATGATGACCATTCACTCGGCAAAAGGGCTCGAATTTAAGAATGTATTTATTGTAGGTGTGGAAGAAAACCTTTTCCCCTCGAGCCAGATGGGGCAAAAAACGCTGGAAGATTTTGAAGAAGAAAGGCGTTTGTTTTATGTTGCCCTCACCCGCGCCGAACAGCACGCCTATATCAGCTTTGCCCGTCAGCGCTACAAATGGGGGAAACTTGAATTCTGCAACAAGAGCAGGTTCATCGACGAAATTGATCCTCAATACCTGAACATGCCGGTTGAGAAAGACCCGAATTTCTATTCCGACGGTTCTGACTTGCCATTTTCAGCGCCCAAACC
>JAUYEQ010000589.1 GCA_030691295.1 Bacteroidota bacterium | reverse complement strand
CCACCAGTAGAAAAACCGATTGAAAGAGGCAAACCAGGCGATTTCCCGAATGCATTTGACATCATTCATGACTATGACGGCTATGTAAGCCAGCAATACGAAAACAGGATGAACCGATGGGCGCAAATGCTCCAGGTGACTCAAATTGCAGTAATGCTTTCAAGTTTGCCGATTGAAGAGCGAATTGAGGCTCAAACCCTGGGACGCCTGATTAAAACCGAGTTGAAAAATTCAGGCGTGACGCTTGATTTTAAGCATGCCGTAAAAACGTTTTACAGAGGAGAAGAAAAGTGGATTTTTGGAGTAAAAAATTACACTCCACGTCAGCAAAAGGAATACCCGGCATTGCTATTTCCCAACGACTTAGCGGATTTAAAAAAACCAAATTATCTATATTTATATTTTCCGAAAAGAGATGGTTACCTGCTTAAACAAACCGGTATCCTGGTTATCCCCACCATTGTACTTACCACCATGCTGATTGGTATTTTTATTTTCACAATACTGATCATCCTCAGACAGAAAAAATTATCGATCATCAAAAACGATTTCATCAACAACATGACTCACGAGCTAAAAACGCCCATTTCAACCATTTCGCTCGCCAGCCAGATGCTGCGTGACAATACCGTTGCCAATACTCCTAAAACCATCGAACATATCTCCGGAATTATCTATCAGGAAAGCAAACGATTGACAACCCAGGTTGAAAAAGTACTGCAAATGGCTGTTTTTAACGAAGGCAAACTAAAACTTAAGTTCAAGGAAGTAAATTTAAATGCCTTGATTACTTCTGTTGTATTAAATTTCGAACTTCGGGTAAAATCGAAAAACGGTGAGTTAACCTGCAATTTAGCTGCTGAACCTTCAATCATTAAAGGTGATGATGTGCATATTACCAATGTTTTGTTTAACTTGCTCGACAACGCAGTAAAATACAGTAAAGACGAACCTAAGATTCATATTTCGACGGAAGTAACAGACGATTTTCTGGTTATTTCGGTGAAAGACAACGGTATTGGAATTCAGAAAGAATATGTTGGCCAGATTTTTGAGCGGTTCTACCGCGTTCCTACCGGAAATGTGCACGATGTAAAAGGATTCGGGCTTGGATTAAGCTATGTAAAAAAGATTATTGATGCTCACCATGGTAAAATAAAGGTGGAAAGCGATTTAAATAAAGGAACTAAATTCATGATATATTTTCCGATAAACATACAAGAACATGGAAAAAAAAGTAAAATTGCTATTGGCCGAGGATGATGAAAACCTTGGATTATTGCTGAAAGAATATCTCATCGCCAAAGGGTATGAAACCGATTTATATCCCGATGGTGAAGCAGCTTACAAAGGTTATACAAAAAATCAGCCTTACAACCTTTGTATATTGGATATCATGATGCCGAAAAAAGACGGTATTTCGCTGGCCAAAGACATCAGGTTACTCAACATGGACATTCCGATTATCTTTCTTACCGCGAAGAACATGAAGGAAGATGTGCTTGAAGGTTTCAAAATCGGAGCCGACGATTACATCACCAAACCTTTCAGTATGGAAGAGCTGATCTTTCGCATCGAAGCCATTATGCGGCGCGTGATGCAGGATACCAATTCGCACGAGGATGCCATTTACAAACTTGGTATTTACACCTTCGATTCGCGCAAGCAAATCCTTTCAGGAGGAGAGGCAGAAGTAAAACTGACTACCAAGGAAGCCGAATTGCTGCGTTTGCTTTGCAACAATGCAAACAAGGTACTCGAACGTAATTTTGCCCTGAAAACAATCTGGATCGACGACAATTATTTCAATGCCCGAAGTATGGACGTTTACATTACCAAACTCCGGAAACATTTGAAAGACGACCCGAAAGTGGAAATCATCAACGTTCATGGCAAAGGCTACAAACTGATCATGTAAATTGATACTGAAAATCCTGCTGAAAGGCGGGATTTTTTATTTCACAGTTACAGCACATCTGAAACCGGTATGGTTCAGCCCCGTGTCCCAGCTTGTTTTCATGCGTGCACCAATCCTGAAGCCGGAGCAATACTGATCGTTGCATAAAAAAGAACCACCCCTGGTAACTTTTTTCTGGCCATAAGGCTCATCCGGATCGAGTGATTTCGATGGTCCCAGAGGATTTACAACCACACCTTTTTTCATACATTCATGATAATAATCGGCTGTGTACCAATCTGAAACCCATTCCCATACGTTTCCGGCCATATCGTACAAACCGTAAGGATTAGCAGCAAACTGTCTGACCGGAGCTGCACCAACGTATCCATCCAGTCCTGTATTTTTATTCGGAAAATTTCCGTCCCAGACATTCGCTTTTTTCTTTCCTTTTGTAATCAGCTCATTTCCCCATGGATAAATGGCATCCATTTGTCCGCCACGTGAAGCAAATTCCCATTCTGCTTCGGTAGACAATCGTTTTCCCGCCCACCGGCAATAGGCCATCGCATCTTCCCAAGAAATATGCACCACCGGATAATCGTCTTTGCCTGTCAAATTACTTTTTGGACCTTCCGAATGTTTCCAGTTCGCTCCCGGAACCCATGCCCACCAGGCCGATGCATTGTCGAGCGGAACAGGGCGGTCGGGAGGTGTAAAAACCAGCGAAGCTGCTACAAGTATATCGTCAGACGGCTTGGGTGTTCCGGGCGGAACCTGTAATTTCAATTCTTCCCAGTCGGGCTTTTTTTCCGCAGTGGTAATGTATCCGGTAGCATCCACAAACGCTCTAAATTGTTTGTTTGTTACTTCCTGAACGTCCATGTAAAACGATGAAACTTCTACCTGATGGCGTGGAAACTCATCCGGACGCCCCCAAATGCTGTCGCCGCCCATCCAAAACCTGCCACCTTTTATCAGTACCATTCCTGAAAGATCGGCAGTGGCAGAATTCAGAGAATCAACGCCAGAAGCATTTCCGGAGGCAAAACGTGAAGGGATATTGGAACAACATAAAAGGGTGGTATCTGTGGCTGACTTTTCGTCTCCTGACTTAGTGTTTTGTTTTTGCAATGCTGGTCGGTTACATGCCATCATTGCAAGTAAGACCAATCCGGATAAAATCATTTGTTTCATACCACAGAAAACGGTTAAAAGTGGAACTTGTTCAAGCGAAGTAATTTGGCTGAGCAAGTGATCTGAATCATCGGCTCTGCAGTAAAAAACTTCATTCTGCCCTATTCTTTTTATCGCGGATTTCTTTCATCAGCCTTAAACCTAAATTGAGCGATTTGCTTTGAAAAAGATAAAAGATAGCTTGCTTATTAAATTGATAATGAGTATTTTAGAAGTGATAAACCAAATAATTTACTCATCACCTTTTAGGTGCACTAGACTATCTTTTATGACTGCTTAGATATCAAAAATCGGCCTTACAAACGACAAAATATCCGGGCGCGGGGGCCTTGCTTTCTTTCTTCGTTACATCGAAAAAATCGAACTTTACAGTCTTATTTCGAGTGTTATTTTGAAAAAATTAACTGTAAATCCGAAAGGATTA
>JAUYEQ010000574.1 GCA_030691295.1 Bacteroidota bacterium | reverse complement strand
TAAATATTCAATGGATGAACGCATTGAATGCAGCTTTTTTATCAATCTGGAAGAACAAATTTCATCTGACGAATTTAAAGGTAGCATTCAGGTTCAGGTTCGCCGCCCGGTATTTGGTTCATCCTACGAAACTATTTTGCTGAATATTAAGGACAAAGATTTTCATGCAAAGTATGTTGAATATCAGACGCTTGAATTTAATGAAACTTCGAATAAAGACAATCTGACCAATATTCTGGCTTTTTATGCCTACATTATTTTAGGTATGGATTACGATTCATTTTTTCCTGAAGGAGGAACTGAATATTTCCAGAAAGCGCAGTCGATTGTTAATAATTCGCAGAACGCCCCACAGAAAGGCTGGAAAGCTTTTGAAAGCGAACGCAATCGCTATTGGCTGGTCGAAAATATATTGAATAAATCCTATTCAGGATTTAGAAGCTGTATGTATCAGTATCATCGTCAAGGGCTTGATATAATGGGCGATAAGTCGCCGGAAGGCCGTGGTGTAATTGCCGAATCATTGAAATCTATTCAGAAAGTTTTCAGGGCACGTCCATCCTTATATATTTTGCAGGTGTTTTTTGATGCGAAATCGGATGAATTGGTCAATATTTTTTCAAAATCTTTTCCTGATGAAAGGAACCGGGTTTCGGTTATTTTAAACGAATGTGACCCTTCGAACGGCAGTAAATACGAAAAAATACTCAAATCAGAGAGTTTTTGATATTTGAAACGAACAACTATCTTTAGGATCTGAATGTTGTTGTTATGGTCATCAAAAATCTAATTTGAATTATTCCTGTGTTAAAATCTCTTTCAATTAAAAATTATGCCCTGATTGATTCACTAAATATTGGATTTAGTGACGATTTAAATATCCTGACTGGTGAGACCGGAGCAGGGAAATCAATCTTGCTGGGAGCCATCGGACTGATTATCGGGCAAAGGGCTGATTTGTCGGTTTTGAGGGATAAATCGAAGAAATGTACAGCTGAAGGAGCTTTTGATATAATTAATTACGGTCTTCATGGCTTTTTTACCGAGAATGAACTCGACTATGAAGATGTTACCATCCTTCGCCGCGAAATTACACCTGCCGGCAAATCAAGAGCCTTTATAAACGATACACCTGTTAATGTAAAAATTCTGCATGATCTTGGCCTTAAACTGATCGATATACACTCACAACATCAGAATCTAGACTTGAACGAAAAGAACTATCAGTTGCGAATTGTCGATCTGGTAGCAGGCAACGAAGATCTGTTAAAGCAGTACCGAGAAGTTTTTCGGAAATATAGTCAACTTCAGGAAGTCCTCAACAAAACCCTATTGTTATCGGTACAATCGAAAAAAGATCTTGATTATTTTGAGTTTCAGTTTAAACAGCTTGAGGAGGCGAAATTAATTGAAAACGAGCAGGAAAGTTTGGAGATTCAGCTTGAAAAACTAACACATGCCGAAGAAATCAAGTTGGTTTTCGGAAATGCTTACCAAATACTTGTAGAAGATGACCGTTCGGTTTTGGCTATACTGAAAGAAAACCTGAACAGTATGGGCAAATTACGTCCGGTACTTCCGGAGGCTGATCAGATTTTTAACCGTCTCGAATCAGTTTATATCGAGATGAAAGACATTGCCGCTGAGACATCGGTGATTGCCGATAAAACGGAAAACGATCCGGAGAAAATTGAACAAGTGAATCAACGACTCGACCTGATTTATACGCTTCAACAAAAACACCGGGTATCTTCGGTAAATGAACTTCTGCTGATTCAGGCGGATTTGAATGCAAAAATTGATCAGGTGAATTCGTATGATATTGAGATTGAAAAAATACAGAAGGACATCCAAATTAAAAAGGAGGTTTTGACTGATCTGGCTGCAAAAATGAGCGACAAACGTTTTTCTGTTTCGCAGCAAATTGAAAATAAGGTAATTGAAGTGTTGCAAAATCTTGGAATTCCCAATGCTGCTTTTAAATTGAAATTTGAAAAGCTGGTTGATTTTTCAAGTTCCGGACTGGATGAGGTAAGTTTTATGTTTTCGGCAAACAAAAGTCAGGAATTGCAGGAAATTGCCAAAGTTGCTTCAGGCGGTGAAATGTCGCGGCTGATGCTGGCCGTAAAAACATTGATCACCGATACCAAATCGTTGCCAACCATTATTTTTGATGAAATTGACACCGGCGTTTCGGGCGAAGTCGCTGTTAAAATGGGAATAATACTTGGACAAATGGCAAAAACAGTTCAGGTGTTGAACATCACACACTTGCCACAAATTGCCGCAAAAGGAAAGCATCATTACAAGGTTTTTAAATTCGACGAGGCTGATCAGACTTACACTTCAATCAGAAAACTGAGCGAACAGGAACGTGTTGAAGAGATTGCGCAAATGCTGAGTGGTGAAAATTACTCGCAAACTTCTGTTGCGACTGCCAGAGAATTGCTTCAGTAGTGAAATGATTATTCACCGTATGTGGTAATAATACAAAACAAAAAACAATAGAACGCGGATTAAATATGATCTAGCGGATTAAAGCGGATTAAAATCCCGACAAGTCGTGATGATTTTCTAAAGAAACGCTTTTAAAGTATCAACCATCCATTATTCATTTGTCTTTTTTTGAATCCATTCCAATTTATTGGAATATAAATCCGCTTTTCATCCGCTAAACCCACGTAAAATCCGCGTTCTATTATTTTTTCTATTAAACCCTAAAGCCTGTCTTTCAGAATCAAACGAATCGCATCCGGGCCAATGTCGGCTTTTTCACCAATTTTGAATCTACGTTTTTTGAACCGATCACAGATTTTATCGATGGTATCTGTTGAAATACCATAATCGGGCAATCTGGTGGGTAAACCAACCGATTCGAAGAAATCAATCGTTTTCTGAATTGTCTTGTCAATTCGTTCCTCCGTATTTCCATCTTTTATGCTCCAAACACGTTCGCCAAGTTGCAATAATTTCTCTTTTTTTAGTTCACGTTTGATGTGCATAACTCCCGGCAAAACAATCGCAAGCGTGCGGGCGTGGTCAATTCCATGATAAGCAGTCAGTTCATGTCCTATCATGTGCGAAGCCCAGTCCTGGGGAACACCGACTCCGATCAATCCGTTCAAAGCCATGGTGGCGCTCCACATAAAATTTGCAGCTGCTTCGTAATCTGTCCGGTTGGCCAATACTTTCGGGCCTTCTTCAACCAAAGTATTCAGAATGCTTTCAGCAAAACGGTCCTGAATGGGTGAGTTGACAGGGAAAGTAAGGTACTGCTCAATCACATGCACAAAAGCGTCAACTATTCCGTTTGCAACCTGCTTGTCGGGCAACGAAAAAATTACTTCAGGATCGAGAATTGAGAAAAGCGGCATAACCTTTTGCGAGGCAAATGAAAGCTTTTCAGTTGTCTCAATACGAGTAACTACTGAATTACCGTTCATTTCTGATCCGGTTGCCGGCAAAGTCAAAACGGCGCCAATTGGCAAAGCATTTTCAACCTTGGCTTGCTTCGACAAGATTTGCCATGGATCCCCCTGTGTGAAGAAGGCAGCAGCTGCGATAAATTTCGTGCCGTCAAGCACAGAACCACCACCAACAGAAAGTAGAAAAGTGATATTTTCCTTTTTTATCATTTCAACCGCTTTCATCAGGGTTTCGTAGTGAGGATTGGGTTCAATTCCGCCAAATTCAACCACTTCAAAGCCTTGAATTGAATCTTTTATCTGTTTGTAAACTCCATTTTTAAAAATACTTCCGCCACCATAGGTCAGCAGAATTTTTGATCCAACCGGAATATTTTCTCCAACTTTCTGAATTTCACCTTTTCCAAAGATGATTTTTACCGGATTTTGATATTCGAAATTATACATGATATGAAATTTAAGTTTTGCATTTAACGAGTCCTAAAATTACCTATAATTCTTAAATATCTGTTTTATTACTTGTTAATAAATTATAAGGCGTATTTTTGTAAAAAAAACTGCGATGAACAATAATGAACAAGAACCGGATAGTCCGGGTAGTTTTTACGAACGATATGCTGATTATTCTGATAGTCAGATTAAAGCGATATTGAAGAATCACAGAAATTATCAGGAACCGGCAGTTGGGGCTGCTGTGAAAATAGCGATTGAACGCCAGTTAATTCATACAGAACAGGATTTGCTTGGTCCTGAATATCAGTCTGCACCATCAGCAGGCTTATCTGTTTTTCCTGAAATAACAGATGCCTATCAGTATAAAAAAGTGGTTGCGAGTATTTTTCGCGTATTATTTTTTATGGCGCTTATTCCAATCATATTCGGCGCACTTAAATATTCAGAAGATCAGTTAAATATGACTTATATTGGAGCTGGTATCGGGATTGTTTGGGCCATTCTTACCTTTCTTTTACTGAAAACAGAAAGGATGCTTATTGCGAATATCCAGATAATTCTGCTTATTCTGGCTTTGTTTATAATTGGATACCGCCTTCTTCTTCAGCCTACTGTTCAGGTGACTGATTTGATCACATTGGTGATTGGAACGCTGTTGTCACTTTATTTTCTTTTGTACCTTAAACAATTGATTAAATCAAAACCCGGCCAATTTTGAATTTTCGAATATCCTGTTAATCCCTCAAATTTCCGTTTCACCTAAGTATTTCCGTTGTTCATCGAATATTTCATAGGTTTTTAGGGCTGGAATAATATTTTTGATTCAGAATTTTAAAAACTGAATATATGTTCTTACTACGTTTAACCAGCTTGATTTTT
>JAUYEQ010000045.1 GCA_030691295.1 Bacteroidota bacterium | reverse complement strand
GCTTTTGTATTTGGACAAAAAGCGACAGATTTTATTCTGGAAAGTGATATTTCGCCAGAGATTAAAAATGACCTGCGAAAAGCAACAAAATATGCCGAAGGACGGGGAATTCGGATAGAAATAAAAGACAACCAAATATTAGCGGACATTGAAAAACTGATTGCAATTAAATTGGCCAACTAATCAAAAAAAAATAAACCACAGATTTCTCAGATTATCACAGAGAAAAAATCTGTGGTAATCCGAGAAATCTGTGTTGAATATTAACTAAAGACTGTCACCAAAATCCTGCCGGAATTTCGCCACGAGTTTGTCAACCCAGTCGCCGATTGGTTGCAGTTTACCAACAAAAAACCGCAATACAGGAGGTTCTTCAACCCATTCTAACCCTCCGATTAAGTGGCGGTTATCGAATAGCCATTGAATCCGATCCTCTGCATATTTAATTTGTGATAAGGTGAAAACCCTGCGGGGAAAAGCCAAACGGAGCAATTCAACATCGGCCAGCACATCATCGCCATTTTCGTCGCGCACACTCGAAATCGTACCACGTTCCATACCGCGAATTCCGGAAGCTACAAACAGCGCGGCAGCAAGTGCTCCGGCCGGATATTGGGTTTGCGGAACATGAGGAATAAACAAACCGGCATCGAGGTGGCAGCCCAAACCTCCGGCAGGTGTGATTACCGGAATTCCTTTGCTATCGAGCGCATCAACGAGGTATTTGATAAAAGTGGGAGAATGACTGATCACATTAAAATCCAGCGTTTCTATTAGTCCAACGGCCATCGCTTCAATTTCGCGAACGCTCATACCCCCGTATGTAAGGAATCCTTCGAAAAGTGGAACCCAGTCGCGCATTTTCATGTAAATATCATGATTATTGGTACAAATTCCACCACCACGGGTGCAACTCACTTTGCGGCCTGAGAAGTATGAAAAGTCGGTATAACTCATCATCTCGTGCAGAATATCCTTGATAGGCATGTCCAGATAACCTTCTTCGCGGATTTTAATGAAATAAAGGTTTTCGTTAATCAAACTGGTGTCCATCAGCAACATGATGTTGTGCGCTTTGGCAATTGCCGAAACTTCACGCAGGTTGGCCATCGAAAATGGTTGTCCGCCAATCAGGTTGGTACCGGCTTCGAAGCGAATGTAGGCCACATTTCCGGCACCCCATTTTTCTATTACCTTGTTCAGCTTATTGATGTCCATGTTCCCTTTGAAAGGAAAATCACTTTTGGTTTTCAGGGCTTCGTCGGTATAAATTTCCTCAACAACACTGCCAGCCATTTCGATGTGAGCTTTGGTTGTGGTGAAATGATAATTCATTGGAACAACACTTCCCGGTCGGCAAAAAGTCTTTGAAATGATATGTTCTGCTGCACGGCCCTGATGAACCGGTAAAAAATAATCCTGATTGAAAACTTCCTTAATTGCTCCTACGAGCTTGGTGTAACTGGCTGATCCTGCATAAGAATCGTCGGCAACGCTCATGGCAGCAACCTGATTATCACTCATCGCATTGGTTCCCGAGTCGGTAAGCATATCCAGGAAAACATCTTTGTTCATCAAAAGAAACGTATTGAATCCGGCTCCAAAGATGGCCTCTTTGCGTTCTTCGATGGGTAAAAGGTTCAGTTTCTGAACCACGCGCACTTTGTGCATTTCAAGGGGAGTCACTTCACCGCTGTAAAACTTAACAGTATTCAATTTTCCTGAATTTTCCATAAATTGATTGTAATTTTTTGGTTGTTAGTTTGTAAACCCAAAACATATAAAAACTAACAACGAAACTAAATTCAAGGATCATCTATTAGTTTAATTTTGGAGATTGCGAGTTTACAAATAAATAATCTGTAATCAAAATGACGAAAAAAGTTTTGGATTGATATTTATCAACCCACATAAATATCAATTCAAACTTTTTCAGTCCAACATACTTATTTATTAATACAACATCCCAAATGGCCAAATTGCCTGTTCACTGCTTAAAACTGGTCATTCAAATTCATTTTATTTCCCATTCTGAAATTCAAATTATACCTTCACCACTCAAATAGGAAAATCAACTTCTAACAGCGTATCAAATGCAAGCAGCAATTTCTGATCAACACCTTCCGGAGAATTTCGAACTCTTCCATAACATGGTGGAAAATGCCCGCGATGGAATTAACATTACTCAAAATGGTGTTTTCAAATATGTGAACAAGGCTTTTTGTGATATGCTCGGATATTCGCGCGAAGAAATGTGTTGCACCAACGCATCCGACCTGCTTGCCTCTTCGGATAAGCAACGGATGATGGAACAGCATTTCCTGCGAATGCAGGGAATTGGGAAGTACGGAATTGATTACACCACCTTGCTGCATAAAAACGGGTCGGAAGTGGAAATCGAATTCAACGTAACACCCATCACGTATCAAGGCGAAAATGCCTCTTTCATTTCCACACGCGATATTACCGAACGAAAACGTATGCAGGAAAAGCTTGAACAAAGCGAATACAAATACCGCAACCTGGTTGAGAACGCGCACGATGGAATCATCATCAACCAGTTTGGAAAATTCAAGTTTGTGAACCCTGCCTTTTGCAAAATGCTTGAATATTCGGAAGATGAACTACTTGAGAATGATTTTGTGATTTTTTTGGCCGAAGACGATCGAGAACGCCTGTTGCAGTATCACAAACTACGAATGGAAGGTGACCGCAATCACATGATTTATGAGGCGAAAGGTGTTGCAAAATCAGGAAGAATAATCCATTTTGAAATTAATACTTCTTTCATAGAATACAACGGTCATCCGGCCACGTTTATCATCATGCGCGACCATACCGAACAAAAAGCGCTTGAAGAAACCCTCAAAGCCAGTGAGAAGAAGTACCGCACCCTCATCGAAAAATCGCTGGATGGGATTGTCATCTCACAGGATGTGAAAATCATCATGGTAAACAAAGCTTTTGCTGATATGCTTGGCTTTACGGTGGATGAATGTATGGAAAATTTCGGTCCTCACCTTATTGTGCCCGAAGATCGGGAACGGGTGATGAACCATCATCTTGAACGAATGAAGGGCGACATGTCGGACAAGAAATATACGCTGTCGATGTTCCATAAAAACGGGAATCGGATCATTACTGAATTTTCTTCGACAGCCATCGAAATTGACGGACGACCCGCTTCGCTGATTACTTCGCGCGATATTACCTCACGAATCAAAATGCAGGAGGCACTGGAAAAGAGCGAACGTAAATTCCGCGAACTGGCCGACCTTCTGCCTCAAACAATATTTGAACTCGACCTTGGTGGCAATGTCACTTATCTGAACAAAGCAGGCAAAATTGCTTTCAGACTTTCGGAGAATGAAATTGGTTTTCAGGCTACAACCGGGGTCATTCCAGAAGACCACGAGAGACTGTTGGATAATATCAAAAAGGCATTTATCGAAAAAGGAAGAGATGGCGGGATGGAATATACCGCGTTGCGGCGGGACGGCTCGACTTTCCCCATCGTTATCTACAGTAGTCCGATGACGGAGAACAACGAAATAAAAGGTGTCCGCGGGTTGATTGTGGACATTTCGGAACGCAAAGCCATGGAAGAGGCATTGCGACAAAGTGAACGTAAATTCCGCGAATTGGCCGATTTGCTGCCTCAAACAGTTTATGAACTTGATGCGCAGGGATACGGAACCTATCTAAACAAATCGGGTCAAATTGCAATGGGCTTTACTGGCGATGATATCAGGTTTCATGCATTGGATGGTGTAATACCTGAAGATCGGGCCAGAATGCAGGAAAATATGCGGAAAACTTTTCAAGAAAAAAGGCTCAGTTTTTCTGATGAATACACTGCTCTTCGGAAAGATGGTTCAACATTTCCGGCTATTTTTTACGCAGCAGCCATGATCGGGAACGGTCAATTTTTAGGTACCCGCGGACTAATTATTGACATCTCGGAACGAAAAGCAATGGAAGAGGCACTCCGGAAAAGTGAAGAACATTACCGGCATGTGATACAAAGCCTGCAGGAAGGATTATTTGTTCTTCAGGATGAAAAATTCAGGTTCGTGAACGATGCCATTGTCGATATTTTGGGTTACACGGTGGAAGAAATGACCGGAAAACATTTCACCTCTGTTATTCCACCTGAATTGCGCGACGAGGCTGTCAGAAAAAATTACAGGAGAAGATCGGGACACACTGATTCGTGGAGTTACGAATTTCAGCTGCTACACAAAGACGGAAAAACCCGGATACCGGTTATTCTTTCGACCAACCTGACCGAACTCGATGGAAAAACCGCAGTAGTGGGAACCGCCAAAGACATTACCGACCGCATCAAAGCCGAAGAAGAAATTAAAGCTGCACATAAACGGCTCGAAGAAATTAACCGCGATCTGGAACAAACCATTCGCGAACGCACCAAAGAACTTACAAAAGCCAATACTCAGTTGCTGAAGTTGCAAAAAGAAAACCTTCAGTCACAGTTCGATGTGCTGAAACAACAGGTTAACCCGCACTTCCTTTTCAACAGCCTGAATGTGTTGATTTCGCTCATCAGGCTCGAACCCGAACTGGCTGAAAAATTTACCGAACATCTGGCAAAAGTTTACCGGTACGTGCTCGAAAACAAGGACAATGAACTGGTTAATTTAAGTACCGAGATCAGCTTTTTGGATGCCTATATTTTCCTGATCAACATCCGGTTTATGGACAAAGTGGTGGTAAATATCCGTATTCCTGATGATAAAAAGAACCACCGGGTTATTCCGCTGGCCATGCAATTACTGATAGAGAACGCCATCAAGCACAATGCGATGTCGAAGAAATCGCCGTTGGTGATCGACATTTTTATTGACGAAGACAACCAGTTAAATGTGGTAAACAACCTTCAGGAGCGTGAAGCCCACATGACATCGACAGGTGTAGGCCTGAAAAATATACAAAACCGATACCGTTTGCTCAACAATACAATTCCGGTTTTCGAAAAAACGGAAACGCATTTTATTGCACGAATTCCGCTGGCTGCGGAATAAAAAAAAAGGAAAAAGGAAAAGGGAAAAAGGAAACGATTACCCTGAAAGGGTTAAATATCAATAGCCCGGGGTAAACGACGAAGGAGTGCAACCCCGGGAAATGGGATAATTTAATTTTCCGTCCGCGCTAAAGAGACCATCGAAGCTTATGGTTCTTTCGGACGGAATGGAGAAAATGAATAATAAAAATTGAATACAAATAAATGTACACATGCAAGTAGTAATTATTGAGGATGAGGAGTTTGCTGCACGCAGACTGGAGCGGATGATTAATGAAATTGATCCCGATATGCAGATTGTCGCTAAACTTGAATCGGTGAGCGATTCGATTAAATGGCTAAAAAACAATCAGCAACCCGATCTGATTTTTATGGACATCCATCTGGAAGACAATTCCAGTTTTGCCATATTCAATAGTGTCAAAATTCATTGTCCGGTAGTTTTTACCACAGCTACCGACGAGAAATCGACCATCGTTTTCAAGCAAAACAAGCTGGATTATCTGCTAAAACCGATTTGTGCCGATGAGTTGAAAAAAATTATAGAGAAATATTGCAATCTGCCTTTTGGCGAGCGAAAAATATTAGATGCAGCTCTTTTTGCTGATTTGGTGAAGAAACCATAGATAAGCAGAGGGCATGGGGCAGAGAGCATGGAGGAAGGAAGCAAGAAACAGGCAATTAACACATCAAGTTTTCTTCAGACATGGAACTTGTAACTTTAAACTTTAAACTAATAGCTATGAACGTCCTGATTATTGAAGATGAACAACTGGCTGCGCGCCGCCTCGAAAGTATGGTGCTGGCTTATGACCCTGCCATTAAAGTGCTGGCAAAACTCGAATCGGTTGAAGATTCGGTAAAGTGGTTTAAAAACAACACTCATCCCGATTTGATCTTTCTCGATATTCACCTTGAAGACGACCTTAGCTTCGTTATTTTCGATAAGGTAAAGGTAGATTCACCCATCATTTTCACCACGGCATTCGACGAATATGCCATTCGGGCTTTCAAGCTGAAAAGTATCGACTACCTGTTAAAACCAATCGTTCAGGAAGAACTGAACAATGCCATTGCCAAGTACAAAGCCTGGAACGGACAGAAAAACGGCATCGATATGTCGGCTCTGTTCGACCTCATTAATAAGAAGGAAGTCAGCTACCGCGAACGGTTTTCGGTTTCATACGGACAAAAAATCAGGTCCTTCGGCGTTTCTGAAATTGCCTATTTCTATTCCAAAGAAGGCATGACTTACGCCGTTTTGAACGATACCAAACATTATCCGGTTGACTATTCGCTCGATAATTTACTCAACGAATTGAATCCAACTGATTTTTTCAGGATAAACAGGCAGTACCTTATCAAACACGCCTGCATCAAACAAGTGCACGTTTTCCCGAAAAGTCACCTCAAACTGGAACTTTCGCCTAAACCGCCCGATGATACTTTTGTGAGCATCGACAAAGTGACGGCGTTTAAAAAATGGTTGGGAGAATAAAATAATACAGCAATGAGATTAGAAGACCTTGGATATAATAACATACTGGAAAAATTCAGGATAGACAATAACCTCCATAGCTTTGAGATAGGAAGAGTTATTGCAGAGCATAAGGAAAGGTACATTGTCAAGACCGATAAAGGGGAATTTGACGCTGAGATTACCGGCAATATGCGTTTTTCCGCAAAAAGCCGTGAAGATTTTCCGGCAGTTGGCGATTGGGTGGCATTGATTAATTACGACCCGGATTTTTCGATCATTCATAAAATACTCCCGAGATTTTCAGTCATTACCAGACAAGCTGTTGGACATACGGGTGAAATACAAATAATAGCATCAAATATTGATGTTGCGTTTTTGGTTCAGGCGGTCGACAGGGATTTTAATATCAACCGATTTGAAAGATACCTGACCATTTGTTACACATCGAAAGCAAACCCGGTAATTGTGCTGACAAAAACTGATTTGATAAACGATAAAAAGCTTGCAGAAATAACTGACACCATTCAGGAACGGATTAAAAATGTGCCGGTTGTTGCCATCAGTAATGAAACGCAGGATGGATACGATGCGCTTAAAAAAATAATAGAAAAGGGAAAAACCTATTGTATGCTTGGCTCTTCGGGCGTTGGAAAGTCAACACTGGTGAATAATCTTTCGGGCAGAAATATTATGCGAACAGATGCAATCAGCGACAGCACCTGCAAAGGCAGGCACGTAACAAGCCACAGGGAAATGATTGTGCTTGAAAATGGAGGAATACTGATTGATAATCCGGGAATGAGGGAAGTTGGCATCACCGATTCATCTGGTGGTTTGGAAATCACATTCGATAGGATTGTAAGTCTTTCTAAAAACTGCAAATTCAAAGATTGCACTCACACAAGTGAAGTTGGGTGTTTGGTTCTTGAAGCCGTTGAAAACGGAGAAATAGATAAGAACTCGTATGAGAATTACCTGAAATTGGAAAGAGAGAAAGCGCATTTTGAGGCAACAGTAGCTGAAAAACGAAACCGGGACAAGCAATTCGGGAAAATGATGAAGAACTACAAAAAGGATATGAACAAAAATAAATAGTTCCTGAAAAACTGGAGGTTATCAACTATAAACATGGACTTAACAATGATCCGAAAACATTTAAAGTGCCTTCGGTTGATTTTTAAGAATAAATCAAAAAAATAACAAGTATCAAAAGCATCGGTTTTACGGTGCTTTTTTTATTTTGCAAACTCATTATATGCATTTAAAATAATCTCCTGTTTCTCTTTTAATCAGGCACTTACCCCTTTCATCGCCAGAATACAGCCATTCATCTTAAAAATTTTGCAGCGGAACTTGTTTTTGCGGAACTTGGTACACAGAAAACAAAAACATGAAAACATGGAAACAATTAAACCTAAATTGAGCGATTTGCTTTGAAAAAGATAAAAGATAGCTTGCTTATTAAATTGATAATGAGTAT